>NZ_JBFUFC010000332.1:0-2352 GCF_056403635.1 Microbacterium sp. P2_F9
TTGGAGATGTGGATGGGGGCCTCGAAGGTCTCGATACCGCCCGTCTTGGTGCCGCGCTGGGTCTGACCCACGCGGGTGTGCTTCGTGACGTAGTTCACGCCCTCGACGATCACGCGGTTCTGCTCGACGAGGACCTCGAGGACCTTGCCCTGCTTGCCGCGGTCTCCGCCGTTGGCCTGCTTCTTGCCCGTGAGGACCTGAACCAGGTCACCCTTTTTGATCTTCGCCATGACTAAATGACCTCCGGCGCCAGCGAGACGATCTTCATGAACTTCTTGTCACGAAGCTCACGGCCGACCGGTCCGAAGATGCGGGTGCCGCGGGGCTCCCCGTCATTCTTCAGGATGACGGCGGCGTTCTCGTCGAACTTGATGTAGGAGCCGTCGGGACGACGGGTCTCTTTCTTGGTACGGACGATGACGGCCTTGACCACATCGCCCTTCTTGACGTTGCCGCCCGGGATCGCGTCCTTGACCGTGGCGACGATGACGTCGCCCAGGCCCGCATAGCGCCGGTTGGAGCCGCCGAGCACACGAATGGTGAGCAGCTCCTTGGCGCCGGTGTTGTCGGCGACCTTCAGTCGGGATTCGTTCTGAATCACTTGTTACTCCTTGGGTTCCAAGAGGCCGAGGCCTACTTGGCCTTCTCGAGGATCTCGACCAGGCGCCAGCGCTTGGTGGCGCTCAGCGGACGGGTCTCGTTGATGAGGACGAGGTCGCCGATGCCGGCAGAGTTGCCCTCATCGTGCGCCTTGACCTTCGAGGTGCGACGGATGACCTTGCCGTAGAGGGGGTGCTTTACGCGGTCCTCGACCTCGACGACGATCGTCTTGTCCATCTTGTCGCTCACCACGTAGCCGCGGCGGGACTTGCGGTAACCGCGGGCGTCGACGTCGCGCACATCGTGCGCGGACGACTCGTGACCGGCGGCAGCCGTCTCGACAGCTTCGACCGCGACGGTCTCCGCCTTCTTGGGGGCCGCCTTCTTGGGGGCGGCCTTCTTCTCGGTGGTCTCAGCCATTACTCGGCCTCTTCCTTCACGGCCGAGTCAGCGGCATCCGCCTTCTTGGCCTTCGTCTTCTTCGCCTTCGTCGCAACCTCGACGGGAGCGGGAGTGGCACGGATGCCGAGCTCGCGCTCACGGATCACGGTGTAGAGCCGCGCGATGTCGCGCTTGACCGCGCGAATGCGGCCGTGGCTCTCGAGCTGGCCGGTGGCCGACTGGAAGCGCAGGTTGAACAGCTCTTCCTTGGCCTTGCGCAGCTCCTCGACGAGGCGCTGGTCCTCGAACGTGTCGAGCTCGCTCGGTGCGAGCGTCTTTGTGCCGATCGCCATTATGCGTCGCCCTCCTCGCGCTTGATGATGCGTGCCTTCAGGGGCAGCTTGTGAATTGCACGGGTCAGGGCCTCGCGAGCGAGCTCCTCGTTGACACCGGCGACCTCGAAGAGGACGCGACCCGGCTTGACGTTCGCGACCCACCACTCGGGCGAGCCCTTACCCGAACCCATGCGGGTTTCAGCGGGCTTCTTGGTGAGCGGACGGTCGGGGTAGATGTTGATCCACACCTTGCCGCCACGCTTGATGTGACGCGTCATCGCGATACGAGCGGACTCGATCTGACGGTTGGTCACATAAGCGGGCGTGAGGGCCTGGATGCCGAACTCGCCGAAGCTGACCTTCGTGCCACCGGTCGCCTGACCGGTACGGCCCGGGTGGTGCTGCTTGCGGTGCTTGACCTTACGGGGAATAAGCATCAGGCTGACGCTCCTTCTGCGACGGGGGCGTCGTTGCGCGGGCTGCGGCGACGGTCGCCACCACGGTCATCGCGACCACGGGGTGCCTTCGGCGCGTTGGCCTGCTCGCGAGCCAGTTCCTTGGCGGTGAGGTCGCCCTTGTAGATCCAGACCTTCACGCCGATACGGCCGAAGGTGGTCTTCGCCTCGTAGAAGCCGTAGTCGATGTTCGCGCGCAGGGTGTGCAGGGGCACACGGCCTTCGCGGTAGAACTCCGACCGGCTCATCTCGGCGCCGCCGAGGCGGCCGGAGACCTGGATGCGGACACCCTTGGCGCCGGCGCGCTGAGCACCCTGCAGACCCTTGCGCATCGCGCGGCGGAAAGCCACACGTGCGGAGAGCTGCTCGGCGATGCCCTGCGCGACGAGCTGAGCGTCGGCCTCGGGGTTCTTGACCTCGAGGATGTTCAGCTGGATCTGCTTGCCGCTGAGCTTCTCGAGGTCGGCGCGGATGCGCTCGGCCTCGGCGCCGCGGCGGCCGATGACGATTCCAGGACGCGCGGTGTGGATGTCGACGCGAACGCGGTCACGCGTGCGCTCGATCTCGATGTTGCTCACACC
>NZ_JBFUFC010000333.1:0-2343 GCF_056403635.1 Microbacterium sp. P2_F9
TCGCGACCCGCTCGCTGACCCCCGGGCGGTCTCCCGGCCAGCGACTCGGAGAACGATAGTGCGCGACCCCATCACCCTGCCCGAGAGCGAATCCTTTGTCCGCGTGCTGAAAGCGAGGTGCCGCGGCCCCCGGGGCCGCGGCACCGGGTGCYCGCTACGGGATCCCATGCGGAGCACGCCGCGCATTCGCGTGCCGGAAGTCAGCGTCAACCTGCTTCCGGCAAAGGTCAGCTGTCGTCTCGTCGCCGAGCCACACCGCGGCTTGTTACATGGAGAGCATGCCGGAGCGGACGGCGGCAGACACGGCCTCGGTCCGGCCGCGGACACCGAGCTTGCGGTAGATCGACACGGTGTGATGCATGACGCTCTTCGGTGTGACCCGGAGCTCGCCCGCGATCTCCTTGTTGTGCAGGCCCTGGGCGAGGAGCCGCAGCACCTGTCCCTCCCTCGGGGTGAGTCCCGGGAAACCGCCCACGGCGCCCGATGGCGGAGCAGCCGGTGCCGTGTGGACGACGTCGCGGAGGTAGGTCAGGAGCTCCGCGAGTGTCTCGTCGCGGTCCAGTAGCCGACCTCGAGCGGTCTGCGCTTCGTACTGTTCGGCTCCCAGCGAGCGGCGGATGCTGTCGAGGGCACTGCGATACAGCGCGGAGTGGACGGGAGACATGATCGCCATCAGCGGCCCGATGTGCGCGGCGACGGTGCCGTGCAGGAACGCGCTCACCGCGAACTCGCCGCGGAGTCGGCTGATATGCACGCCGAACATGACTGAGATCGTCAGCCCGTTGAGCAGGTCGGTCCGTCCGAGTCGCTCCTGGCGGGTCAGCACCCAGCTGGCAGCCTGGTGCGGGTCGTCGCGGTCAATCGCGTCCTGAGCGAGGATGGCCAGCGTGTGCATCTCGTTCGCGAGGTCGCCGTGCGCGCGGAAGACCCCAAGAACCCACTCGAGGGGCGGCAATTCGACGTGGTTCGTGATGCACTCGGGGGGCAGCGCGTGCAGCGCGAGTGAGCCGAGTGCCTTTCCTGTCCGGTCACCGGTGCGGGTCGCGCGATCCAACCCGGAAGCCGCCAGGCGCGCGGCTTCCTCATATTGGCGGAGAGCGGCGTTCATGGCACACAGCGAGATTTCGAAGCGACCGATCCAGCGAGCATGTCCGATCTCGGACGCGAGCTGGAGTCCCGCGGCACACGAGGTCATCGCGGCGTCGAAGGCTCCCAGCCCCACCGCGGCGATGAAGTGGGTGCGTAGGGCACGTAGCGACGGCAGCGGTTCCGACACCTGGCGGCCCAGCCGCAGCGCCTCCTCGAGTTGGCGACCGATCAGCGCGGACCGGTCGCCAACCAGGGGCGACCAGCTCTCCAGTGCGGCGAGCCACAGCAGCGCATCACKCCGAGCCGCCGCGGTGCCCACAGCCGTCGTGGACGTCAACTCCGTGAGCACCTCGATGAGCCCTGCGCCACTCCCTCGCCGATCTGCGGCCCACCCGAGGTCAGCAGCGATCCGAAGCGCGGCATCCGGGTCCGACATGGCCAGCCACCGAGCCGCGGCGAGGGCCTCCTGGTAGTCCTCGCCCAGGATTTGCAACGCGGCATCCTCGTCCGCGTCATCGAACGCGGCGGCGGCGCGCCGAGCCACCTCGGAATAGTGTGCGGCGTGCGAGGCATGGGCTTCGCGCGAGGCGCCGGATGCCGTGAGCCGCTCGGATGCGAACCAGTGGACGAGGTTGCTGAGGCGATAACTCCCCTCGCCCTCGCCCGCGGCCTGGTCCAGTTCGACGAGGCGCAGGTCGAGCAGTTCACCGAGCGCGTCGTAACACGAAGGGAGCTGCCTGGCGGAGACGGCTTCGATTGCCCCTATCCGGAATGACCCGGTGAAGACGCTGAGGTGATCGAGGAGTAGCTGGGCATCCGCGGAGGTGGCCTGGCGGCTGGCGGCCAGGTCGGTCCTGACGGCTCGCGCGGTTTCCGACGCGGCGGGCGTCGTCAGGATCGCCAGYGCGCGCTCAGGCGTCTCGAGGAGATCAGCGAGCGAGGCGAGCGACACGAAGGGCAACCGGAGCGCCGCCAACTCGATCGCCAAAGCGTTCGCGTCGACCGCTCTGCAGATGCGCTCGATCGAGTGCCGCGACACCTCGTCGTTCCTGAGTTGGACCGACACGGATTCCGCCGTGCGGCGGAACAACTCCCCCGCGGCATCCCATCCGAGCGGTCCTGCATTCACGACACCGACCGTGGCGTCGCGCATCTGCGGTACCGATTCGACCACCAGGACGAGTCCGCCGTGACCAGAGACCAGCCGAGCCAGTTCCTGACCTGATCGGGCCAGCACGTCCGCTCGCTCCAGGT
>NZ_JBFUFC010000334.1:0-2319 GCF_056403635.1 Microbacterium sp. P2_F9
GTGCGGAAGGTATCGGGTCCACATGGCCTCCATCGCGAGCAGGCCGTTGGCGGCGGCGACATCGCGCACCCGCGCCGCTTCGGCGGCGTTGAGGGTGAAGGGCTTCTCGACGAGGACGTGCTTGCCATGTTCGAGCGCGAGGATGGCGTTGTCGGCGTGCGCCGGGTGCGGCGTGGCGACGTAGACGATGTCGACGTCGGGGTCGTCTACGAGGGCTTCGTAGGAGTCGTGGGCGCGCGGGATCTCGAATTCGTCGGCGAAGGCGCGGGCCGCGTCAGCGCGCCGCGATCCCACAGCGGCGATGTCGAGGCCCGCGGTGCGCAGGTCCTTGGTGAACATATGGGCGATTCCGCCCGTGGCGAGGATTCCCCAGCGCAGTCCGGTCATGCTTCGAGCGTACCGATCGCCAGCCTCGGCGAGTCATCGCGGCGAGCTGACCTGCTGCGGGGGAGTGTCCGACGCCCCGAGCACGAAGGCGGCGATCGCGAGGGCGGTTCCGGCGAGCACCGGGCCATGTCCGAACTCCCAATCGGCGTCGGTGGCGCGGATCGTGTGCCCGGAGAGCACCGCACGACGGTCGAACGGCCCCGAGGTCGCCCCCCACAGCACGATGGCGCCGCAGACCTGCGGGTCGATCGCCGGAGAGGCCCCGAGCGAGGACGCGAGCCGGAAGAGCGCGCGCGCGGTGTGCACGAGGGGACGGATGCCGCGCTTCCGTCCGTTCCGGACCGCCGCGGCGGCCTCGGTCAGGCGCGGGAGCGGGTCGCGATCGGCGGGGGCTTCCCTGGCGAGGCGCGCGTCGTCGAGGAAGGCGGTGACGAGGGCAGCCTGCTGGGACGCTGGAACGTTCCCGACGAGCCGCGACGCCTCGATCAGAAGCTCGACGATGGGGCTGCGGCGATCCGAGGTGACGCCGGTCTCGTCGCCGCGCGGCTGATTGCTCAGCGGAAGATGCTTGGACAGATCCGACACCCGGCCAGTGTAGGCGTGTGACGGCATGCACCGCGTCACACGACACAGCGGGCGAGATGTGACAGTCACATGGGCACCTGGGTGTAATCGAGGTCCCGGGTGCATAATGTCCAAGAGGGGTATGTGACCGTGCACATGGAATTTCCCTAGCCGCGAAGAGGAGGCATCCGGATGAGCGAAGAAGCCAGCGCCCGGCGACCCAGCATCCGCGACGTCGCACGCCTCGCCGGCGTCTCGCATCAGACCGTCTCCCGCGTGCTCAACAACCACCCGAGCATCCGTCCCGAAACCAAAGAGCGTGTGCTCGAGGTCATGGCACGGCTGCAGTACCGACCGAATCGCGCAGCGCGGGCCCTCGTGACCAGCCGTTCGCAGACGATCGGCATCCTCGCGGCCCGGAGCACCCAGTACGGGCCGGCTTCGAGCATCGCGGCCATCGAGGCGGCAGCCCAGGAGCGCGGCTACTGGGTGAGCACGGCGAACATCGACGCGTCGGATCCGCAGTCGATCCCGGCCGGGCTGACGCATCTGATGACCCAGGCGGTGGAGGGCATCGTCGTCATCGCCCCGCAGGTGCGCGTCTTGCGCGCACTGTCGGCGGAAGCCATAGACATCCCGTACGTCACGCTGCAGTCCACTGACCTCGATCCTGCGCACGCGATGTCGGTGGATCAGGTCGCCGGCGCCAGGCTGGCGACAAAACACCTGATCAACCAGGGTCATCGTGGGATCTATCACCTCGCGGGCCCCCAGGACTGGATCGAGGCGGAGGCGCGCATGCGTGGCTTCCTCGAGGAGATGTCGGCCAGCGACATCCCGACCACGGCGCCGATCCTCGGCGACTGGACCGCGGATTTCGGCTACTACGCGGGGCGTGAGCTGCTGCGGGTGCGGGACTTCACCGCGATCTTCTCGTCGAACGACCAGATGGCGCTCGGGCTGATCCACGCCATCCGGGACGAAGGGCTCGAGGTGCCGCGGGACATCAGCATCGTCGGCTTCGACGACATCCCCGAGGCCGCGCACTTCTGGCCGCCGTTGACCACGGTGCGACAGGATTTCGTCGAACTCGGCCGCCGGTGCGTCGACATCCTGCTCGGCCCGGTCGATCCGAACCATGAGTCGGCGCCCGCCACGATCATGCCCGAGCTGATCGTGCGGTCCTCGACCGGGCCGGTGCGGTGGGGCTGAAGAGGCCGTTACCAACCCGAGACCGTTTGAGTTGACACTCCGGCCGCGCCCGTGGCTATAGTGAACCGATGTGAACGGTCACATGACGTCACATCGGGAACGCTCATCGGAGCGCGAGACCAAGGAGACGCACTGTGGTGCAGGGCAAAGACGCTG
>NZ_JBFUFC010000335.1:0-2306 GCF_056403635.1 Microbacterium sp. P2_F9
CTGTTGAGTTCTCAAGGATCGGATGCTCCTGCTTTCAGGTCTCTCGACCGCCTACGCAGGGCAACTCCAATATTGTTCTTCGCTGTCGCATGTCGAATCGGCGCTTTTCGATCGGAATCGAAGCAGCCGGACAGCGTCTCACGAAGAGAGATCCGGTGCCCTGCGTTCCGGCTCTCAGYCAGTCGCGGGGCAACTTCTCTATCTTATCCCTCTCCGTCAGCTTGTCAAATCGGCTGTCCGGGACTGTTTAGCGTCTCCGGCAGCACTCTTCGACAGCTTCGAGGAGTGGGAACCTCCATCGTAGACCCGAAGGTCGACACTCTCAAGAGAGCTTCAGATGGGGGGTGGTTCTCCGCTTGAGGGGGGTGAGGCTCTCGGCCTCTCCGCTTCCCTGTGGGGCGAACAAGTAATAAGTTACGTGGGTTCTGGAGAACGGGCAAATCCTGGCCGCAGCCCGGGCGTGTCGCCTGCTTAGGTTGGCGGAAATCCGCGGTTCTGCAGGCGCGCAGGCGCTTGGCACCACCCTTTGGCGCGCGTAGGTTCGCGGACATGGACAACTCGGCCGGCGTCGTCGTTCCCTTGCCGGCGCGCACGGCGGTCGCGGGTCTGGCGCTCAGGTCGGTGCGGGCCGCGTCCCGCAGCGCGGCGCTGCTCGCCGGCGCGAACACGACGACGCTCAGCGCCGAGCGCATCGCGGTCGCGTACTCGAGCGAGCGGCACCTGCGGGTGGGGGGTCACTCCCCCGAGGCGTTCGCACCCCTTTCGGGCTTCTTCCGGACCGCCGATGGCTGGGTGCGCACCCACGGCAACTACCCGCACCATGCGGCCGCGCTGCGGCAGGCGCTCGCCCTTGATTCGGATGCCGACAAGGCGGCGGCCGCCGCGGCGCTGTCCCAGCTCGCGGCCGATACGGCCGCGGCGCGCATCACGGCGGCCGGTGGCCTGTGCGTCGCGGTGCGAGGTGAGGCTCGCGACGTCGATGTCGCCCTCCGTCGAAGCACGCCCCTCGTCGCGACGACGCAGCTGGGGGCGGCCCCGCTGCGCGCGCTGACCGAGGGCGACACGGCGGCGCCGCTGCGCGGCATCCGGATCCTCGATCTGACCCGCGTGATCGCGGGTCCGGTGTGCACGCGCACGCTCGCCCTCCTCGGCGCGGACGTCCTGCGCATCGACTCGCCCCGGCTGCCCGAGCTCCCCTGGCAGCACCTGGACACCGGCCACGGCAAGCGATCGGCCCTGCTCGACCTCGAGGACGACGCCGATCGGGTTCGGTTCGAAGCGCTGCTGTCGTTGGCCGACGCGATCGTGCTGGGCTATCGTCCCGCCGGGCTCGATCGCCTCGGGCTGTCGCCCGGTGCGCTGGTGCAGCGGCATCCGGGTCTCATCGTCGCGCGGCTATCGGCGTGGGGCGAACCGGATCGGCGTGGGTTCGACAGTCTGGTGCAGGCCGCGACCGGCATCGCGATGATCGAGGCGCGCGCGGACGGCGCACCGGGCGCTCTCCCCGCCCAGGCACTCGACCACAGCGCCGGCTACCTTCTCGCGGCGGCGGTGATGGAGCTCCTCGCGAAGCGCGCGGACGAGGGGGGCTCCTGGTTCGCCGAGACGTCGCTGCGGCGCGTCGCCGCCGAACTGCTCGGGATGCCGCGCACCGCCGAACCCGAGCAGTTCGCGCCGATCGATGCCGAGCCGCACCTGGAGACCTTCGATGTCGCAGGCACCCTCGTCACGACCACCGCGCCCGCGATCGACTACGAAGGCGGCCCGACGCAGTTCATCGCCCCGCACCCGTGGGGTTCGGACGAACCGGTCTGGCGCGCCGAGTGATCGACCGCCCGCAAGGCCGCTAGCGTGACCGCGGAGGTGGTGCCGCCGTGGACACCGATGTGATTGTTGTGGGAGCCGGGCCAGCCGGGATGTCGGTGGCGGCGTGTCTGCGCGGACGCGGGATCGACACGCTGGTCCTCGATCGGGGAACCGCTGCCGGGGACTCGTGGCGCAGCCGCTATGAGCGACTGCATCTGCACACGCCGCGGGTTCAGTCCGCGCTGCCGGGGCTGCGGATCCCCGGCGGGTCCGGTCGGTGGGTGCCGAAGGACGACATGGCCGACTACGTCGCCCGCTACGCCCAGCACCACGGGATCGAGCCGCGATTCGGCACGGAGGTGCGCCGGATCGAGCGCGACGGAGGCGGCTGGGCGGTGCTCGATGGCAGCGAGCGCTGGACCGCGAAGCAGGTCGTCGTCGCCACGGGGTACAACAGCTCGCCGGTCGCCCCGCGCTGGCCGGGGCAGGAGGGCTTCGAC
>NZ_JBFUFC010000336.1:0-2264 GCF_056403635.1 Microbacterium sp. P2_F9
CTACGACTCCGAAGACCTCCGCGAGTACGCGGGCATCCTGCAAGGCGACCAGTACCACGTCGTCGTCGCAAACCCGCCCTACATCACGGTCAAGGATAGAAGCCTCAACCAGCGCTATCGAGAGCTGTACAAGACGTGCGCGGGCGCCTATGCGCTSTCGGTGCCATTCATGGAGCTCCTATTCAGACTCGCAAGACGCGCGAACAAGGGTGGTGCGGGCTTCGTTGGTCAAATCACGTCAAACTCGTTCATGAAGCGCGAGTTCGGTAAGAAACTGATCCAACAATTCCTTTCCGGGGAATTTACAGGAATGTCGCCCGATTATGTCGACCTGACTCACATCGTTGACACTTCTGGTGCCTACATCCCTGGCCACGGAACGCCGACAGTTATTCTCGTCGGCCGGCCACGAAAACCCCAGGTCGCTGAGATTCGTGCTGTGCTTGGGGTGCGTGGCGAGGCCGGGCAACCGAGTGTGGCAGCAGAAGGACTCGTTTGGCGCGACATTCYCGATCATCTAGACAGCCCCGGATACAACGGCCCCTATGTCTCGGTTGCCGACGCTCCCCGCAGCAGGTATGCAATATTCCCGTGGTCGCTAACTGGTGGCGGCACTGGCGAACTTCGAGCCCTCGTAGAGAGTCGYGCTCAGTCCTCCCTGTCGCAATGGGTGAGCGAAGTGGGCTTCGGTGCCGTCACTCGTGAGGATGACGTGTATCAGGTCGGTACGGCGACACTCGAGCGACTGCGAATCTCGTCGTCCCACCGGACAACGCTAGTTACTGGCGGATCGKTTCGTGACTTTGCTCTGTCCAGCGTTGTTCCTGACGGAATCTGGCCGTATGAACCCGGTAGCCTGCAAGCACGCGCCGACGAATCAACGCTGAGATTTCTTTGGCGTTGGAAGCGTCAGTTGCGTGAACGGGTTGCTTTCGGGGCGACTCAGATAGAGCGCGGCAAAGAGTGGTTCGAGTATTCGATGTTCTTCGAACGACGATTTGCCAATCCGCTATCAATTGCATACGCCGAAGTGTCTACGCACAACCATTTTGTGCTCGACCGTGGTGGCAAGGTGTTCGATCGCACCGCCCCAGTGATCAAGTTGCGTGCTGGCTCTTCGGAGAATGACCACTACGACCTCCTCGGCGTCCTAAACTCGTCCGTTTCGCTCTTCTGGTTGAAGCAAGTCAGCTTCAACAAGGGCAACGGAGGTGTTGGCGGCGGAATTGGTGATGAGCCCTGGGAGCCGCGCTATCAGTTCAGCGCAACCAAACTGTTGGACTTCCCACTGCCGGCGGATCGGGGACGCGACCTCGCCCGCCGAGCTGACGAGACTGCTCGCGCACGCGCCAATGCCACGCCAAGTGCCGTCCTCAGGGCGTCAGGACCCGCCGCCCTTACCGCCGCGAAGGCGGAGTGGTTGCAGCTCGGCCGTGAGCTGACCTACCTGCAGGAGGAACTGGACTGGCAGACCTATGTCGCCTACGGGCTTGCTGAGCCGGAGCTCGCGCCCGAGGTGTCCGAGCTCGTGCCGATCGATCCGAGCGAGCGCATCTTCGAGATCATACTTGCGCGGACGGTTGCGACCGGGGAAGCGGAAACAGTGTGGTTTGAGCGCCACGGTCGCGCACCCCTGACCGAGTTCCCATCGAGTTGGCCGGAGTGGCATCGGGATCTCACGGAGCGGCGGATCGCGGCGATCGAATCGAACCCGTCGTTGCGTCTGCTGGAGCAGCCCGAGTACAAGCGGCGCTGGGCGGGTGCGACATGGGATCAGCTAGTGAAGGAGGCGCTAGGGAAGGCGCTTCTGGATCGGCTTGAGGCCACCGAGATCTGGCACGATTCGTCCGGTCGCCCACTCGTCCGCTCGGCCGCGCAGGTTGCCGACACCCTGCGGCGGGATCAGCGGTTCCGCGAGCTGATGGCGGTCGACACAGCTTCGTACGATTACGACCTGACTACCGAGATTAGCAAGCTCCTCGCCGACGCGGCGGTGCCCGGTCTTGCGGCGCTTCGGTACAAGCCGTCAGGACTGCAGAAGTTCCAGGCATGGGAGCACACGTGGGAGTTGCAGCGTTTGGAGGACCGTGGGGAGCGGGTCGATGTTCCAGTGCCGCCGAAGTACGGTCCGACCGATTTCGCGAAGACCTCGTATTGGTCGGCGCGCGGCAAGCTCGACGTGCCGAAAGAGCGGTTCATCTCTGTTCCGGGGTCGAAGCTGCCGGACGACACGACCGAGGTGTATGGCTGGGCCGGATGGGACC
>NZ_JBFUFC010000337.1:0-2182 GCF_056403635.1 Microbacterium sp. P2_F9
AGGTGCGCCCGGAGCAGCAAGGGCACATGTTCCTCCCCGGCACCGTCGTCGAGCTGAACCACGGCGAGATCTCGGTCGAGCAGTCGCTGTACACGGATGCCGAGATCGAGCAGATCTTCGGCGACAAGTGGACCTACCTCGCCGAGCAGCGCGACTCCCGGCAGGACGAGATCGCCGCGGAAGAGGCATCCCGCGCTCCAGTCCTGCCGCCGGACGAGATGCTGGCCGCGCTCAAGGAGTGGTGGGAGCCGCTGCTGCGGCGCGGCCGCATCTTCCGTGACGGCGTCGGCGGGAATGTGCGCTTCCGCATCGGCGAGCTGGACATGGTCGTCGACTTCCCCAAGGCGAAGGTGCGGGAGTACGCGGGGGAGGAGTGCATCTACTGGTACACGATTCCGGCCGACCTCGTCTCGACGAACATCGCCGACCACGAGATCGACTGGTCCAACTCGATCTTCCTCTCGATGCAGTTCGAGGTCGGGCGCAGCGGCAAGTTCAACGAGTTCCTCACGACGTTCCTCAAGTGCCTGTCCCGAGACCGCATCGAGTACGTCGAGAACTGGTACGCCGAGCAGTCCGATGTGTCCGAGGACGTGCAGCTCGGCGACTGGGTCGTGCAGCGCCGCTGCCCGCATCTGCGGGCCGATCTGTCCAAGACCGGCAAGATCGAGGACGGCGTGCTGACCTGCAGCCTGCACGACTGGAAGTGGGACCTCGCCAGCGGCAGCTGCATCTCGAGCCAGGGGCACCCGATTCGGTCGTCCCAGGTCGAGGGCGACCTGGCCATGGAGGCACTCGCCCCCGCGAGCTGATCGGCTAGGCTGGGAGCGAACCACAGCAACCTTTAACCCCGTCCTGTGAGGCGGAGAAGGGAGCAGCGGATGAGCACGCGCACTGTGCTGAACGCAGCCGACATCACCCGGGCCCTGACTCGGATCTCCCACGAGATCCTCGAGTCCAATCGCGGCCCGCAGGATCTGGTGCTTCTGGGCATCCCCACCCGCGGCGTCGCCCTCGCCCATCGCATCGGCGCACTGATCGGCGAGATCGCGTCAGTCGAGCTCGACGGTGCGGCGATCCCGGTCGGGGCGCTCGACGTCACGATGTACCGCGACGACCTGCACCGCAATCCCACTCGCACGCCGCAGCGCACGCAGATCCCCGCCGGCGGGATCGACGGAAAGGTCGTCGTGCTCGTGGACGACGTGCTGTTCTCGGGTCGCAGCATCCGCTCCGCCCTCGACGCACTGCAGGACATCGGACGTCCGGCAGCCGTGCGTCTCGCGACGCTGGTGGACCGCGGGCACCGCGAACTGCCGATCCGGCCCGACTTCGTGGGCAAGAACCTGCCGAGCTCGCGCGACGAGCGCGTCAACGTGCGCCTCGACGAAGTCGACGGCGCCGAGGAGGTGACGATCGAGTCATGAGGCATCTGCTCGACACCAAGACCCTCGACCGCGAGGCGGCCCTGCGCATCCTCGATGTCGCCGAGGACATGGCCGACACCCAGCAGCGCGAGGTGAAGAAGCTGCCGACGCTGCGCGGCAAGACCGTCGTCAACCTCTTCTTCGAGGACTCGACCCGTACCCGCATCTCGTTCGAGGCGGCCGCCAAGCGCCTGTCCGCGGACGTCATCAACTTCTCCGCGAAGGGCTCCAGCGTCTCCAAGGGGGAGTCGCTGCAGGACACCGCGCAGACCCTGCAGGCGATGGGAGCGGATGCCGTGGTCATCCGTCACGGCGCGTCCGGCGCGCCGCGCACGCTCGCCACGAGCGGGTGGATCAGCGCGGGCGTCGTGAACGCGGGGGACGGCACCCACGAGCACCCCACCCAGGCGCTCCTGGACGCCTACACGATCCGCAAGCGCCGGTTCGGCGCCGACAGCCGCGGCCGCGACCTCGCCGGTCTGCGCGTAACGATCGTCGGCGACATCCTGCACTCCCGTGTCGCCCGCTCGAACGTCTGGCTCCTCAACACGCTCGGAGCGGACGTCACCCTCGTCGCGCCGCCGACCCTGGTGCCGCAGGATGTCTCGCACTGGCCGGTGCGCGTGCGCTACGACCTCGACGAAGCGGTCGCCGAGCAGCCGGACGCGCTGATGATGCTGCGGATCCAGCTGGAGCGCATGAACGCCGCATATTTCCCCACTGAACGGGAGTATTCCCGTCGATGGGGACTCGAC
>NZ_JBFUFC010000338.1:0-2174 GCF_056403635.1 Microbacterium sp. P2_F9
GTGTTTCCCCTTCCGTGATGGGAGCAAGCGAGCTCGAAAGCCGCTGCCGAAGTCGTGAGAGCCGCATCTTCGCCGCTGATTCGGAGACGCCCAGCGCGGCGGCCGCTTCGCGGATCGTGAACCCCTCCAGAGAGGTCATCGCCAACAGGCGGGCATCCGTTGGTCGCGCATCTGCCAGCAATGCCCGCAATCGCACCAACCGTGCGTTATCGAACTCCGCGAACTGATCGGCATGATCCGGCGCGTGCTCTGCGTCTGGAAGAGACGCCAAGAAGGCGCGGTAGCGACGATGAGCACGTTGCGCATTGCGGTGCACGTTTTGCGCGGTCACTATCAACCACGGCAACAGCGACCCGTCCACGAATCGCACATCACCTCGACGCCGCCACAACTCGAGAAACGTCACAGCCGCCAAGTCGTCCGCGTCGACGGCATTGCTCCCACTCATACGTAGGTGCCGGATAACGCGGTCGCGATGCCGATCCCAGATAAGTCCGTAGTCGCGGGCGTTACCCGCGACCACGCGTCGCCACACCACTTCGTCAGAATCGCCCACACTTCATAGTGTCCGCAGCACCCCGAAAGGTCACACTTCCACCGAGGCGCGCGGAAACTCCGCGGTCCGAGGCGCGGGTCATACGGGAGTGAAACGCGGTTCGTATTGCGGCGCGAACGGCAGCTGCAGCTCGGCGACGGCGTCAGCTTCGAGGGTCGCAGGGTCCGCGTCTGCCGGTGAGGCTGCCGATGCGGACGGAGACTATCTGCACCGGCGTCAATGCAAAGTTAAAGGAGTCCGATCTCGTGATGCGTCGTCGCGGAGGGCTGAGGTGGACATGTTCAGAGTGAGACACACGAACGCTAGGAGTCACATGATGGACGACAACCGCCCTGTCCTCGACGATGACATCGACCTCATCCTGAGCAGATCGGCGCCGATCACACCGCTGGCCCTCGCGGTGCGCGACGACGAGCTGCAGATCGCGGCAGCCGGCGCTCGGCTCGAGGCAGCGCGCCGCCATCGGCATCGACGCACACCGAGAGTCGCTGCATTCACGGCCGTGGCGGTTCTGATGCTGGGAGGGGCAGGGGTCGCTGTGGCGGCCACGAACGAGTCTTGGCCCGTTTGGGCGGCGAGCCCGGATCTCACCCTGGCTGTGACGCTGCCCAGCGGTGTGGTGTGTGACTACCGGCTCGGAAATCTCGAGGGCGCGGCGCCCGACATCTCCCGCGCTGCACATGACATTCTGGCGGCAATGTCGGTTCCCACCACTGATCAAGTCGACGACGCAGTCGTCGCCATTCACGGGGAGTCACTCGCCGAATCGCCCGCTTCGAAACGAGATGACCGATACGAGCTCGGCGTTATCCAGGCTCTGGCAGCTGAACTTGACCAGGCGCTGCAGAAGCAAGGGTTCGACGCGATGCAGCGCCCGAATTTTGAAGGCGTCATTACCTGCCCAGAGGTGGGCGAGTGACCTCTGCACGCGAACAACACGCCCGTCGGCTCACCGCCTCGCTCGAGCGAAATGCCCGGGATCTGCTGCGGTATCTGGAACGACGCGTCGGCACGAACGACGCCGCCGACGCGCTGTCAGAGACCATGATCGTCGCGTGGAGGCAGTCCGCCAGATTGCCGGACGACGACGCGGAGGCCCGCATGTGGCTGTTCGGGATAGCCCGGAACACGATCCTGAACGTCTCGCGTGGCGAGCGTCGCCGCACGCTCCTCGCTCAGCGCCTACAACAGTCCGCCGGTGACCTCGAAGCACCCGACGCCACCGAAGGCACAGAGATCCGAGACGCGATCGAACGTCTCTCGCCGGACCTGGCAGAGATCATCCGGGCCGTGCACTGGGACGGCTTCACACTGACGGAAGTCAGCCAGTACCTCGGCCTCCCGGCATCGACGATCCGAAGCCGATACGCACGCGCAAAACAAATGCTCGCGACCACGCTCGAACTGGGACCGACTACCACCGCACCAGCCTCGGACGCGATACCCACCCCCACGTCAGCAATCACCAGGCCACCCTCCTCCGCTGGGGGGAATCCACAAGTGGGGCTCATGCGGGCCGCCGAAGGACCGGCCTTCTAAACGCACGACTCGCGGGACGGCGAGTGGCGTACGGGACCCGATCTCGTGAGACGATGCCGCCGATGGACACCGAGATCGC
>NZ_JBFUFC010000339.1:0-2171 GCF_056403635.1 Microbacterium sp. P2_F9
CCTTCACACCGTCGTCGGTGAGGATCAGCCCGGCGTAGAGCAGTCCGATGAACGGGGTGCCCTCGGCATCCATGGTGCGGATGACGGGCTCGGCGACCGTGCGCGTGACGAGGTCGACGAACTCCTCTTCGCCGCCGAAGCCGTGCGAGAGCCAGGGGAGCGGGGAGTACGCACCCATGCCGCCGGTGTTCGGCCCCTCGTCGCCGTCGCGGAGGCGCTTGAAGTCCTGGGCGGGGCTCAGCGGCAGCACGTGGTCGCCGTCGCTGAGGAAGAAGAGCGACACCTCGGGCCCGGCGAGGAACTCCTCGACGAGCACCGGCCCGATCGCGAGGTAAGTGTCGCCATGGGCGAGGGCGGCATCCCGATCCTCGGTGACGATGACGCCCTTGCCGGCGGCGAGACCGTCGGCCTTGACGACATAGGGCGCTCCGAGCTCGTCGAGCGCGTCCGCGAGTTCGATGCGGGTGTGGGCGCGCAGCGCGCGACCGGTCGGCACTCCCGCGGTATCCATGATCCGCTTCGCGAACGCCTTCGATCCCTCGAGCTGGGCGGCGGCCTTGCCGGGGCCGAACACGGGGATGCCCCGCTTGCGCAGCGCATCGGCGACACCGGCGACCAGCGGAGCCTCGGGTCCGATCACGACGAGGTCGATCGCCTCGAGATTCGCGTACTCGGTGACGGCAGCCGGACTGTTCGCATCGAGGTCGACGATCGTCGCGTCCGCGGCGATCCCGGCATTGCCGGGGGCCGCGAACACCTCGTGCGCGGCCTCCTCCGAGCGCAGCGCGAGGATGATGGCGTGCTCGCGCGCGCCCGAGCCGAGAACGAGGATCTTCACTCCGCCAGCCTACCGAGGGGGTCGGGCCTGACTGAGGGCTACCGTGGAGCCATGCCCCGCAGGATCACGACCGACGAAGGCCGCGCGGCCTTGGCGTCCGTGCGTGCGGCCGGGGAGGCCTCCGTCGACCCGCCTCGGGCCGACCGCGCCACGGCCGTTCGCTACCTGCTGCAGCTGCTCGCCGAGAAGGCGCCGGGGCACACGGTCGAGGTGCGGGTCCCGCCGTTCGGGGCGGTGCAGGTGCTCGAGGGTCCGCGGCACACGCGTGGGACGCCGCCGAATGTCGTCGAGGTCGACGCCGACACCTGGATCGCACTCGCGACGGGCGTCGAGCAGTGGACGGATGCCGCGGCCTCCGGCCGCATCCACGCCTCCGGCACCCGGGCCGACCTGACCGACCTGCTGCCCGTCCGGCCCTGACCCCGCTCCGTCCGGCCTGACCCCGAACCGCGCGCCCCGGCCCGGTGCGACAATAGAGGTATGGCCGACACGGCGCAGACCCCCGAACCAGCAGATGCCGCGGCATCCCTTCCCGAAGAGACCCACGTGGAAGACCGGATCGAGCGCGCGACCGTGCGACGCGCGCCGCGGGTCTCAGTGTTCCTCGTCGTCGGTGCCGCGCTGGGGCTGCTGACGGCGATGATCCTCACGTTCGCGTTCAACGGCACGAGTGTCGCGAGCCCCAACACGGGTCTGGTCTACAGCCCGACGACGGTGTTCGGCTTCCTCACCTTCATCTTCATCCCGGTGGGTCTCGCGCTCGGGGGGACCGCTGCGATCATCTTCGATCGGCGGAGCCGCAGGCACCTGCGCGAAGCCACGGTCGATCGCGAGACCGTGCAGACCCTCTCGGGCGACTGACCCGACGGGCGCCCTACGCGAGTTCGGCGATGATCGGGTGGATCGCGGCGTCGAAGGCCGCGACATCCCCCCGGAGGCCATCGGTGACCGCGATCGTGAGCGATCCGATCCACCACACCCCGCGCTGCGTCAGCGGAAGCACCTGCACGTTGAGCTCGAACGAATGCGCACGGCGGCCCACCTGCCGCTCGTGCTCGGCGATGGCGCTGGCATACGCGCGATACGACACCCCTGGCTTGGCGGCGGCGTCCTTGCGGTAGCGCTCCTTGGCCGACTGCGAGTACGCGATCGCCTCCGCGCCGAAGGGGGTCATCGCCTCGCGCAGATCGTCGCAGCCCTCGAGGGGGAGTGCCACGAGCGTCTCGAACCCGTCGACGAGATCGAGTGGGACGGGCGACGGATGCGCCTGCGGCTCGACCGTCATCGCCCAGTACTCGCGCCACTGCCGTTCTAGGCGCGCCTGCGCCTGCTC
>NZ_JBFUFC010000340.1:0-2164 GCF_056403635.1 Microbacterium sp. P2_F9
CATGTATGTGAGCCACGTGCCCGCAGAGACCGAGAAGGCCACCGAGGCGAACTGATCGATTCCGAGCGATCCGACCCGGCGGATCCCGTCGGGCGACAGGCGGCGCAGCACCACGAGGAAGACGGCGGCCGTCGGAACGGCGATCGTGAGGATCCAGGTGAGCCCCGCCGTCCAGACCGATTCGAAGTGCAGCGGGCTCACCGAGAAGAACGAGACGATGAACGCGACGAGCCACACCCCGGTCAGCGCCACCTCGCGGATGGAGAAGGGACCGACGCCGTACTGCGGCGGCGTCTGGGCGGCCACGTCGACCGACTGCTCTTCGGGAGCTTCGAGGTCCGTCTCGGCGACGCTCGCGGGCTCGGTCCCAGGCTCGGCCTCAGTCACATTCTCGTCCAGCTGTTCGTCTGTCACGATGTTCCCTTCCTGCACGCCTGGCGCACCGTCCCGATACTACCCACGGCCGATGAGACCCGGATGAGGAACACTCACCCCAGGCACTGCGGGCCGAGCAGACCCTTCAGCTCGCCGTAGAGGTCCGCGGTCACCTGCACCGGCATCGGCACCTCGAACACCTTCGCGCTCGAACCCTTGTGCAGGCGCAGCATCACTTCGGTGCGTCCGGGATGCCGTGCCAGCACCTCGGCGAGTTCGCCGACGATCGCCTCGGTGGCGCGATGCTCCGGCATCACGAGCGTCAGCGGGCCCGAGGCATCCATCGCCCCCAGATCCGGCACGAAGGCCGACTGGGCATGCAGGTTCAGACCGTCGTCGCGACGGGAGACCCGGCCGCGCACCACGAGGATCGAGTCGGCCACGAGCGACGCCTGGAACTCGGCGTAGGTCTTGCCCATGAACATCACGGTGACCTCGCCGTCGAAGTCCTCGACGGTGATCATGCCGTAGGGGTTTCCGCTGGATTTCGCGACGCGGTGCTGCACGGTGGTGACCAGACCGGCGACCGTGACCTGGTCGCCGTCGTTCACATCTTCGGAGACCAGGAGGTCGTGGATGCTGGTGGACGCGTGCTTCGCGAGCGGGATCTCCAGGCCGGCGAGCGGGTGGTCCGAGACGTAGAGCCCGAGCATCTCGCGCTCGAACGCGAGCTTGTCCTTCTTGGTCCACTCCGGCCGGTCGGGCACCTTGGCGGGGGCGATCTGCTCGATATCGTCGTAGAGGCTGTCGAAGTCGAACCCGATCGCGCCGGTCGCGGCCTTCCGCTTGACCTCGACAGCAGCTTCGCAGGCGTCCTCGTGGATCTCCATGAGCGCACGCCTGGTCGACCCGAGCGAGTCGAACGCGCCGGCCTTGATGAGGGATTCGACCGTCCGCTTGTTGGCGACATGGATCGGAACCTTGCCGAGAAAATCGTGGAAGGAATCGAAGGATGCCTCTGCGCGCGCCGCGACGATGGCGTCCACGACGTTCGTGCCGACGTTGCGCACGGCGCCGAGTCCGAAGCGGATGTCCTCGCCGACGGCGGCGAAGTAGCGGATGGATTCGCCGACATCCGGCGGGAGCACCCTGATGCCCATGCGGCGGCACTCGTTGAGGTACACCGCGAGCTTGTCCTTGGCGTCGCCCACGCTCGTGAGGAGAGCGGCCATGTACTCCGCGGGGTAGTGCGCCTTCAGGTACGCGGTCCAGTACGAGATCAGCCCGTAGGCGGCCGTGTGCGCCTTGTTGAAGGCGTAGTCAGCAAACGACTCGAGCACCTTCCACAGGGCGTTCTGCGCCGCAGCCGAGTAGCCGTTCGCGGTCATGCCCGCGAAAAAATCCTCCTGCTGCTTGTCGAGCTCGGACTTCTTCTTCTTGCCCATCGCCCGCCGGAGGATGTCGGCTTGGCCGAGCGAGAATCCGGCGAGCTTCTGCGCGGCCGCCATCACCTGCTCCTGATAGACGATCAGGCCGTACGTTCCGCCCAGGACCTCGCTGAGCGGCTCCTCGAGCTCGGGGTGGATCGGGACGCTCTCCTGCAGCTTGTTCTTGCGCAGCGCGTAGTTGGTGTGCGAGTCCACACCCATGGGTCCTGGGCGATAGAGAGCCAGCACGGCCGAGATGTCCTCGAAGTTGTCGGGCTTCATCAGCCGCAGCAGGGACCGCATCGGCCCGCCGTCGAGCTGGAAGACCCCGAGCGTGTCACCGCGGGTGAGCAGTTCGTACG
>NZ_JBFUFC010000341.1:0-2138 GCF_056403635.1 Microbacterium sp. P2_F9
CGCTCACGACCGATCCAGCGCGCCGATCCGGCACCGAGGACGGTCGCCCAGACTGGGAACAGCAGTGCCGCGAGCACGGTCATGCCGGCTCCGTAGCCGAAGGCGAGATTGATCCGGTGCGCCGCGACGACGATGCACACCCAGACGAGCAGCGGCCCGATGAACGGCACCAGGACGAGGAGGTACAGCCAGCCGGAGAGTCCGCCCAGCTGCAGCACGACGACGTGATTGTAGATCGGCACCCAGGCCTTCCACGGCTCTTCGCCGCTCTTGCGGAAGAGCGCGGACAGCGCGAGGCCGATCCAGACGTACAGCAGGACGCCGAAGACGATGCCCGTCACGGCAAGGGCGAGGACGGTGGAGCCGTCGAATGTGTTCATGGCGATGTGCGATGGCTCGGTGCGGAGCCGCGCATCCCCCTCTCAGCGGTGCGATCCCGGCGACCGGTGACGGGCGTCAGTTGTCGGACGAACGATCTCAACGATACGGTCGCGCGGAGCCCGCGCCAGAATCCCCGCTCCGCGCGAAGGCCGCGTCGCTCCTCATCGACGATCCGCCAGAAGGCGGCGGCGTCGGCGTCGGTCGCCCGCTCCGCCGAGAACACGGCCTGATCGGCGGTGGACGCGAGCCGTGCACCGGATGCCGTGGCGTAGACCGCGGCGACCTCGGTGCGGGTGAGCGACGCGGGAGCCGTGCGACCCGCGTCGGTCGCGGCATCCACGTATTCATCCCAGCCGCCGGCGATCCGGTCCGACGGGAGGTGCGCACCACGCCGGCCACGCCGCCGCGCGGCCTTCGCACCGATGACTGCGAGGAACGGCCCGAACGCGAGCGTGCCCAGCAGCAGGGCGATGCCGGCGATCCGCAGTGTCGGCCACAGCCAGGCCAGATCTGCGCGCTGGTCATCCGGCGGACCCTCGTCGGGCACGGACTCCTGCTGGACCGGCTGCGGCGGGAGCACCTCGTGGACCGTCTCGGGGAGCACATCGGTGACGTTCTCGGGATCGCGCTGCTTCGAGACGTCGAGGCGCGGCGGATTCTCGTACTGCGGCGTCGCATCGATCGGCACCCAGGCGCCGTTCGCGTTCTGCACCTCGGTCCACGCCGCGAGGTCCTGCGCGCGGCAGGTGCCGTCAGCGCAGGTGGGGAGCGTCGCGTCCGGCGAGCTCAGTCGCACGCCGACGACCACCCGGGCCGGAAACCCGAGGTCCTGGGCGATGAGCGCCACGGCGACGCTGAACTGCTCGT
Source organism: Microbacterium sp. P2_F9 (assembly GCF_056403635.1). Lineage (NCBI taxonomy): Bacteria > Bacillati > Actinomycetota > Actinomycetes > Micrococcales > Microbacteriaceae > Microbacterium > Microbacterium sp. P2_F9. The sequence goes on from NZ_JBFUFC010000341.1 coordinate 1,249, forward strand.
CGTCGCCGATCGCCGCGACGAAGTCGGAGGACGCCGCGGCCTCGGGATCGGACTCCCGCGCCAGCAGGCTGGCGAACATCGCATCGATGCGCGCAAGCGAGTGCCCCGAGGCGCTCGGCTGGAAGGCGTACCCAGGCAGGTCCTGCGCCCACCGGGCGGGCGTCTCGCCCATCGAGAGCGCGTGGCTGAGGTACCCGCGCTCGCGCAGCAGGCGGACGAGACCCTTGAGCGCGACCCCCCCAGCGCCCTCCTGGTGCTCCTGCACCCAGGCCGCGAGGCTCTCCGGAAGGGGGAGCGCCCCGGCCGGAACGCCAGGCGGCGCAAGCGCGGAGACAGCAGGGACGGCAGGGTCGGCGCCGGAGACGACGAAGCCGTCGCCGGGGGCGAGCCCTCCCCCGGCCGTCTGCAGACCGGCCGCCGCGGACGCGCTGTAGTAGAAGCCCTCGGCGAGGGCGGCCGCGCGGTCGCCGTCGAACTCGACCGAGGCGACCCGGCCGGCCGTCGGCATCCAGACCCCGGTGAGACTGTCGATCACGACCTGCATGCGCAGCGGCTCCCCCGCCCCCGGATCGAGTGCCGCCGGCACCCGGACGAACTGCGCCTCGTCCACGGAGTGGGCGCCGCCGGAGCGGAAGACCTCGCCGTCGTAGCTGTCCAGCGTCGCCAGGCGCACGCGCGCCGGGGCGCCATCCTGAGCCGCGACCGTGAACAGGACGTCGTCGGCGCGCGCGTCGGCGAAGAAGGAGCGGTAGGTCGCGAGCGGGCTGATCTCGGCGGCGAGATCGATGTCGGGCCCCGCAGCGGCCCGCAGCACGTTGCGGTCGGCGCCGCGCGCGACGAACGGGACGGTCGCCACGACGCCGACGATCGCCACCGCGACCAGGCCGGCC
>NZ_JBFUFC010000342.1:0-2133 GCF_056403635.1 Microbacterium sp. P2_F9
GCTGTGCGGACAGGTGCGTAATGGTGATCCTTCCCACCCTTCCTTTCGCTCACTCCTGCGTTATTTCCTTCACTTTCAGTATGGCCGACCCCTCCGACATTGCGCGATTGTGCGCAAATGAGAGGCTGCGAGGGCACGGTTGCGTGACTCTCAGCGTGTGGTCAGACCATAGGTGCATACTGAAAGTCGACAACCAATTTGAGACCAATGGAGGTAGCAGATGACCCGCCAAGACACCGACCGCACCGGTCACGAGAAATGGCTGATCTACTGCCCCAAGATCAGTACAGAAACGCTGCTCCACCTGAGCATCCAGGGGACGAGTTACGCACTGCGGGACTACACCGGGCGACTGACCTCTGGCGAATATGTCAGTGGAACCGGCCAACCGTTCAAGGCGCGTGACGGCGCAGGACATCTCCTCACCTCGACGGCGGAGTTCGAGAAGACCTTCGACTTCGAATGGAAAGTCGACGTCTATGACCAAGGCGTCGCGCTCACGAAGTCGGACCGCTGGCGCGACATCATCACCCGCCACAACCTCCGGCTCGGCATCGGAAAGTGAATGACCGCAAGCCTCGGGCGGGCTCGGCTGTGCTCGTCAGGAATCGCGCAATTGCCGCAAATAGACTGACGGGGACGCGCATCATGACAAACGGGCGTCGATCGGCGCCATTTCGCGCTGCTCGATGGGCCCGGAAGTGTCATGACGACGGGGTCCGGGTAGACAACCGCCGCAATGGTGCGCGGGTACCCGGTCGCAGTGTCGTAGTCGCGCGCCATAGTCGGACGATCATCCGTCGCGCAGGTCACTCCTGCCGACAGTTCAGGAGCCAGTGTTGAACACCGATATTCAGCTGATCAGCGACGGCGATGGGCTGGCGGTGATCGGTGATCCGGGGGCTGTCGAACGGTTCCTCGTTGCCGAAGGTCTCCCGTCGAAGGACCTCGGTCTGCAGCGACTCAGAACTGTCGCCCGTGCCGGGTCCGCGATGGCGCAGGCCGGCTCCGAGCTCGCCTCCAACTCAGGTCGCTGGGTGCAGCTCTCCAGCGACTCGGCGAAACTCGCAGCGAAATACCCGATGGTGACGAACTCGTCGACCGGCCTCAGCACCGGCGTGCTGCGCGGAGACAACGGCCAGTTCGTCGGCATGCTCCAGTTCGCGAAGGACTCTGGATCGCTGGGATCGATGCTGGCCAACCCGGCGATTCTGGCCGGCGCGGCGGGGATCATGGCGCAGGTTGCGATGCAGCAGGCCATGGACGAGATCACCGAGTACCTCAAGACGATCGATGAGAAGCTCGACGACGTGCTGCGCGCCCAGAAGGACGCGGTGCTGGCGGACATGATCGGCGTGCACCTCATGATCGAGGAGGCCATGACGGTCCGCGATCACATGGGTCGGGTCTCTGAGGTGACCTGGTCGAAGGTGCAGGCCACTCCATCGACGATCGCAAGAACTCAGGCGTACGCCATCCGTCAACTCGACGCACTCGCCGAGAAGCTGGAGCGAAAGAGCCAGATCGGCGACGTCGCCAAGGCGGCCAAGGAAGCAGAGGCGAAGATCCAGGAGTGGCTCGCCGTTCTCGCCCGCTGCTTCCAGCTGCAGGATGCGATCGCCGTGCTCGAACTCGACCGCGTGCTGGACACCTCCCCGGACGACCTCGACCGGCACCGCCTTGCCCTTCAGGCTGCCCGGCGAAACCGGCTGCAGCTCATCACGCGGAGCACCGAGAATCTGCTCGCGCGCATCGCTGCGGCCGCGCGCAACGCGAACACGAAGGTTCTGCTGCACCCGATGGATTCGCGGGCTGTCGTGCATTCGAGCAACCAGGTCACCGGCGCCGTCGTCGACTTCCACGGAGTGCTCGGTATCGACGGCGGTCAGCAGGCCCTGGAGGCGAAGCGCTGGGTGGTCGCCGCCACAGAGGCCAAAGACAAGGCATTCGAGACGGGTGCCGACGGTGTCGATACCGCCCTGCGCGTCAGCAACGAGACGTTCACGCGCGCGAAGTCGCTGACGGACAAGTTCTCCACCAGGCTCACCGAGCGCGCGCTGCGACGGCGTGGCGACGACGGAAACGAAACGGATGCCGCGGCCGCCGCGGCCGACGAATTCACGCACGGAGAGC
>NZ_JBFUFC010000343.1:0-2132 GCF_056403635.1 Microbacterium sp. P2_F9
TCGCGAAGGACGGGGCCAAGATGGTCACCGCGGTCGCGACCACGCGGGTTCCGAAGCTCACCGTGGTCATCGGCGGGTCGTTCGGCGCGGGCAACTACTCGATGTGCGGCCGCGCGTATTCGCCGCGGTTCCTGTGGACCTGGCCCGCGAGCCGCATTTCGGTCATGGGCGGGCAGCAGGCGGCGTCCGTGCTGTCGACCGTCAAGCGCGACCAGCTCGACGCTCGCGGCGACGCGTGGACCTCGGAGGAGCAGTCGGCCTTCGAGGCGCCGATCCGCGCCCGCTACGAAGAGCAGGGCAGCCCCTACTACGCCACGGCCCGCCTGTGGGACGACGGTGTGATCGACCCCGCCGAGACCCGCGACACTCTGGGCCTCGCCCTCGACGTCGTCTCCCGCGGATCCCTCCCCGAGCCGCGCTTCGGCGTCTTCCGGATGTGAGCGCCATGCCATTGGCCCCTGTGGTTCGACAAGCTCACCAACCGGTGGGCTCGCTCTTCGACACTGTGCTCGTCGCCAACCGCGGCGAGATCGCCCGCCGGGTCATCCGCACCCTGCGGCGGCTCGGCATCCGCTCCGTCGCCGTCTACAGCGACGCCGACGCCGACGCGCCACACGTGCGCGAGGCCGACGTCGCGGTCCGTATCGGACCGGCGCCGGCCGCACGCTCGTACCTCGACGGCGACGCCGTGATCGACGCCGCAGTCCGGACGGGTGCGCAGGCGATCCACCCGGGCTATGGCTTCCTCTCTGAGAACGCGGAGTTCGCCTCCGCGTGCGCCGACGCCGGGATCGTCTTCATCGGTCCGGGCGAGCGCGCGCTCGACGTCATGGGCGACAAGATCCGCTCGAAGGATCATGTCGCGGCGTACGGCGTGCCGGTCGTGCCCGGTTTCAGCGCTGTCCGATCAGACGGCACCGCGATGACGGATGTCGAGATCGCCGCCGCCGCGGCCGTCACCGGATACCCGCTCCTGGTGAAGCCTTCCGCGGGCGGCGGAGGCAAGGGCATGCAGATCGTGCGTGCGGCGGACGAGCTGCCGGAGGCGCTCGCGACCGCCCGACGGGTCGCCGCCGCCGCCTTCGGCGATGACACCCTGCTCCTGGAGCGGCTCATCGATCGACCGCGCCACATCGAGGTGCAGGTGCTCGCCGACGCGCACGGCACGGTGATCCACCTCGGCGAGCGCGAGTGCACCCTGCAGCGGCGCCACCAGAAGGTCATCGAAGAGGCACCGTCGCCGATCATCGACCCCGCGACCAGGGAACGACTGGGCGCCGCCGCGTGCGCGGCCGCCGCGAGTGTCGACTACGTCGGGGCCGGGACCGTCGAGTTCCTGGTCGCCGCAGACCGCCCCGACGAGTTCTTCTTCATCGAGATGAACACCCGGCTGCAGGTGGAGCACCCCGTCACCGAATTCGTCACCGGCATCGACCTCGTCGAGCAGCAGCTGCGGGCAGCAGCCGGACTGCCGCTGGAGATCGCGCAGGGGGACGTGCGGCTCGACGGGCACGCCATCGAGGCCAGGGTCTACGCCGAGAGCCCGGCGCGCGGCTTCCTCCCGTCGACCGGCGAGATCCTGCTGTTCCTCGCCGCAATCTCCCCGGTCACTGAGCCCGTCGAAGTGCGAACGGACTCCGCGGTTGAGACCGGCTCGGCCGTGACGGGCGACTACGACCCGATGATCGCGAAGGTCATCGCCCACGGCGCCGACCGCGCTGAGGCGCTGACGCGCCTGGATGCCGCGCTCGGCGACACCGTCGTGCTTGGCGTCGACACCAACATCGCGTTCCTCCGGGCTCTCCTCGCCGACCCGGCGGTCCGCGCGGGCGATCTCGACACCGGGATCATCGACCGGCTCCCGCCCTTCGCTGCTCCCGCACCGACCMCCGCCGCCCTGGAGGCTGCCGCGCGGCTCGCGCCGCGGCATCCGGTCTCCCGTCACCGCGATGCTTCGCCGCTCTGGCTCGCGCGCACCGGCTGGCGGCTCGGCGGAACGCCCCACCGGGCGCAGGCGCTGTTCGCCGACGACGCGGGCCCCCTCCACAGCGTCGAAGCCCCGCCTGAAGGTGTCACTTCTGGTCGCATCGAAGCCCAGGAACGAGCAGCATCCGCCACCTCCACCGCGGTGA
>NZ_JBFUFC010000344.1:0-2097 GCF_056403635.1 Microbacterium sp. P2_F9
GACGGCGATCGGCTCCAACGCGATCGCCGCAGACCCGTCCGGAGTCGCCATCAGCACGGACTATCCGGCCCATCGCTGGGACCGTCCGCCCGGCGCGCTGCAGACCGCGTGGGGATCCTCCTAGCCGCGCGCGACAGCGTCAGTGGGGCCCGGCAGGGATCCAGCCCTCGCCACACGCACCGCCGTCGGCGGACTCCTCGATCCGCACCTCGCTGCCGTCGAGGGTGAGGAGCGGGTTGTAGAACCGCGCGATCTCGACACTGGAGACCGGGACGTAGTGGAAGATCAGCGACCGGCGGAAGCGTTCGGCCGACCGGTTCGGTCCGGAGCCGTGCACCATGCTCCCGTGGAAGAACAGCATGTCGCCCGCGGCGAGCTCGGTCTGCCGTGCGGCCATGCCGTCGGGAAGCTTCACCTCGCCGCTCGTGAACGACACCGTCTCATCCGCCTCGCCGGGGCAGACGATTTCGTAGCGATGCGAGCCCGGCACCACCCGCAGACCGCCGTTCTCCTCGTCGCAGTCGTCGATGGCGAGCCATGCCGCGATGCAGGTCTCGGGATGCGCCTGCAGGAACAGGTTGTCCTGGTGCAGTGCCTGACCGCGGGCCGTGGGCGGTTTGAAGTAGAACATCGACTGCGCCGCGTACACCGGCCCGACCATCTCCACGACCGGACCGACCACCCGCGGGTCCAGCATCCAGCGTCGCGCGAGTCGTCCGATCTCGAGGTCGGTGCGCCGGTGCGGGTGCACGATCCGCGGATAGCGCGAGAGCACGTCGTCGACTCCCGTCCCGTCGTCGTGGCCGACCGAACGGTCGCGCTCGATGAGATCCATGAAGACGCCACGGATCTCGGCCACCTCCGCGGGGTTCAGCACCGCGGCGAGCTGCACGACACCCCGCTCCTCGTACTCGTCGCGAAGCGTCCCGGACCGGGTGAGGGTGATATTCAACATGCACGCCACTGTGCCGGGCGGCTGCTTCTGACACCATGGGCTCAGCTGTCATCGATATGGAAGATCGTGCTATGGATGCCGCCTCCTCACCTCGTCTCGAATCACTCCACCCGCAGGTCGACCGGGTGCTCGCCGGCGAGTACTCGGTTTCGGCCGACTACTCCACGTGGCGGGTCTCGGGTACCGACGACTGGCTGCTCATGCACACGATCGCGGGTTCCGGTCGCGTCACGGGATCGTCCGGAACGGTCGTCACCACCCCGGGCGATGCGGTGCTGCTGCGACCCCACGTGCGCCACGACTACTCGACGGCCACCCACGATTGGACGCTCGTCTTCGCCCATTTCCACCCGCGTGCAGAGTGGCTGCCGCTGCTGGACTGGCCGATCCGGGCGGGCACGATCGGATACGTCCACAGCCCGGACGAGGTGCATCGACGGATCGCCGCCGAGCTGCGTCGCACCGCGCGCGCCGGCGTACGACCGCAGCTGCAGTCCAAGCTCTTCGCTGTGAACGCCCTCGAATCGGCGCTGCTGTGGATCGACACCCAGAACCCGCTCCGAGGGCGCACCGACGCCCGCATCCTGCGCGTGATGGAGCACATCGCATCCCACCTGGAAGGGGATCTCAGCGTGACCGCGCTCGCGCGGGTGGCGCACCTGTCGCGCTCACGCCTGACGCACCTGTTCAGCGAGCACCTCGGCGCCAGCCCGCAGCGCTTCGTGGAACGCGAGCGGATGGCGCGCGCCGCCCAGCTGCTGGACTTCTCCGACCTGTCGATCGGCGAGATCGCGCGCGCGGTCGGGTGGGACGACCCGCTCTACTTCTCGCAGCGCTTCCGCGCTTTCCATCGGATGAGCCCCACGGCGTATCGCCGGCGCTCCGCGCCGGGCTGATCCGAGCCCGCGCTCCGCGCCGCGCCTTCGACCTGCGCCACCCGCCCCGAAACCACCGACTTCGTGCGACACCACCCAGGCGAGTTCAGGTGGTGAGTGCAACATCTCGGGCTGATCGTTCGGGAGGGGTTGGTCGAGATGGGATCGCATGCGTCGTTGGAGGTTCGGGCTCGAGCGTTGCGGATGCTGTTAGCAGGTGCGAGCACCGTTTCGACGGCTCGCGCGGTCGGCTTCGATGTGCAGCAG
>NZ_JBFUFC010000345.1:0-2049 GCF_056403635.1 Microbacterium sp. P2_F9
GCGATGCTCCGGATGATCCTCACGCTGCGGGCTCCCTCGTCTCGGCGAGCGCGTACGTGCTCGCACACAGMGCGTCGAACAGCGGGAGCAGCTGCGGCGCGGCCGATGCGACGGCGGCGCGCTGGGCGTCGACCGTCAACTCATCCCCGCGAGCGATCGGTCCGGTGAGCGCCGCACGTGGCCCGTGCGCCGCCCAGTTCTCGACGGTGCCGCGCACCAGCGGCGCCAGATATCGGCGCATATCGGATGCCGTGAACCCCGACGCTTCAGCCATGGTCTCGGCGGCAGCCTCGAGGGTCACGAGGAAGTTGGACGCGATCGATGCGGTCGCGTGGTACCCCGCGCGCTGCGCGTCGGCCAGTGGAAACGACTCGCCGCCGACGGCCGCGACGAGCTCCTCGGCGACGGCAAGCGCCTCGGGGGACGTCCCGGCGACGGCGCACCCGATCCCGTGGAACGCATCCGCGCCCTCGGCGCCGACGAACGCGCGCAGCGGGTGCAGTCCGAAATCGACCCCGGCCGGGGCGACCGGTGTCGCTCCGGACGTGTGCCCGACGAAATCCGCCTTGTTCCGCACCGCTCGAGCGGCCGCCGCGATCTCACGGTCGGGGACGCAGAGCAGCACCGCGGTCGCAGGTTCGATGGGCTCACCGCGCCCGATGGGCCCGGTCACGCGATACCCGGCCGATCGCAGTGCGAGTGCGGCGGCGCGGCCGACCCGTCCGGGGCCGACGATGCCGATGCTCGCGACGAGGCGATGCGGAAGAAGTGAAGAGGTGCTCATGGGATTCACGGCCGCAGACACTGCGGCGCCTCCGAGTATCCCTCATTTCCACACTCGGTCCGAAAAGCGAGACCACCTCGCCGCCCGTCGACCAGCCGTGCTCTGACCGTGCGCCCGCGCCTCAGGACCGCAGCCACTGCCGGAGGAACCGCGCCAGCGACTCCGACGCCGGCCCCGACGCGCGCGAGAGCCGCGGGTAGGTGACCCAGCCGTGCGGGGCGGAGGGGAAGCGCTCGACGGAGGTGGGCACGCGGTCATCGCGCAGCCGCTCGGCGTAGGCGATGCCCTGGTCGCGCAGCACGTCGTGATCGGCGATCTGCACCAGAGCCGGCGGCAGGCCGACGAGGGTGGTCGCGGACAGCGGAGCGGCGAGCGGATCGGCCGACCGTTCGGCGATGCCGGCGTCGCCGCCGAGGTAGTGCCGGAGAAACGCGACCATGTCGGCGCGGGAGAGCACCGGCTTCTGCGCGTTCTCGATCATCGCGACGTCGTCGAGGGTTGTCGAGGTGACCGGGTACACCAGGCCCTGAGCGAGGAGCCGCGGTGTGCTGGGCTCGGTGCGTGCGGCGTCGCGCAGGGCCAGGGCGACGACGGCCGAGAGGTTGCCGCCGGCGCTGTCGCCGAAGACGGCGAGCCGTGCATCGGTGCCGAGGTCATCGGGATGCGCAGCGACCCATCGCACCGCGGCGAGCGCGTCCTCCACGGCGGCGGGGTAAGGATGCTCCGGCGCCAGGCGGTAGTCGACGGCGACGACGACGACGCCGGCGAGAGCCGCGACACGGCTGGGCAGCCAGTCGCAGGCGTCGAGCCCGCCGAAGAGGGTCCAGCCGCCCCCGTGGAAGTAGACAGCGGCCGGCAGCGGCGCGGATGCGCGGCGCGGCCGATACACCCGCAGCCGCAGGGCGCCGCCCGGCCCGTCGATGCTGAGGTCGCGCGCGTCGACCTTCGGATGCCGCGCACCGAAGACCCAGCTCTGCACGAACCGGGGCAGGTGCCTCATGGTCTGGTTGTGAGCGATGTCCTGCGCGGTCATCGTGCTGATGTGCATCGAGCGCGAGTGCCGCATCACCCAGCCGAGCAGTCGCGTGCGGAGGGCGATGCGGGTGGTGCGGGTGGGGCGGGCGGCAAGCTCGCGGCTCATCGCGCATCCGTGAGGCGCGGTGAGACCGGCACCTCACCCAGCGCCCGCCCGACGGTGAATACGGCGAGCGCCACCTCCGAGCGGCGCAGCCGGAGACGCCGCCGGAGCCGGCCGTGCGCGTGCG
>NZ_JBFUFC010000346.1:0-2045 GCF_056403635.1 Microbacterium sp. P2_F9
GCCGTACCCGATGACGAATTCGTTCGGGATGTCGAAGCCGATGTAGCGGCACTCCACGTGCACCTTCGCGGCATCCGGCTTGCGCAGCAGCGCGAACACCTCGACCGACGCAGCGCCACGGGACTCGAAATTCTCGAGCAGCCAGGACAGCGTGAGCCCGGAGTCGATGATGTCCTCGACGATGAGCACATGTCGGCCGTGGATGTCGGAGTCGAGGTCCTTGCGGATCTGCACCACACCGCTGGACTTGGTCCCGGTCCCGTACGACGACACCGCCATCCAGTCCATCTCCATCGCCGTGGGCAGCGCCCGGGCGAAGTCGGCCATCACCATGACGGCGCCCTTGAGGACGCCTACGAGCAGGAGATCCTTGCCGGCGTAGTCCGCGGCGACCTGCGCCGCGATCTCGTCGAGCTTGCTCCGGATCTGCTCCTCGGTGACGAGGACTTCGGTGATGTCGCTCTGGATCTCGGCCGCACGCATGAGGCGAGTCTAGGGGCGGGCGCCTGGGAGCCTGGTGACGGAGCGACGTCCCTCAATGGTGCTTGCGCGTGATCGGCTTCAGTCGGGCGGCGGTCTCGTCCCAGAGTTGGGCGAAGGCCGCCGCGGCCTCCGTGCGCGGCGCGAACGCGGCGAGAGGTGCCCGCTCCGAACCCATGCGCTCGACGTGGATCGTGCTCGGCACCACGACCTCGGTCATCTCCTTCTCCGTGGTGGGAAGGTCGGCGATCGCCGCGCGGTGTCCCGTCTTGCGCCGATCCGCCATGGAGATGAACCCGATGATCCTGGGCGGCTTCTTCTCCGAGCGCACGACATCGCGCACCTGCTGGAGGGAGCGCGCCGACAGCGGCGATGGCTGCAGTGGGAGCACCACGACATCCGCGGCGGTGATGACGTTGTGGGCGAGCAGTGACGCGCCCGGGGGGCAGTCCAGGATGACGACGTCGTACTTGCGAGCGAGCGGCCCGAGCACCATCGCGAGGCGCCGCGTCGAGTGCTTCGCCTGGTCGAGGGCATGCTCGAGGTCGCGGTAGCTTTCGTCCGCCGGCAGCACGTCGAGGTTCTGGTAGCCGGTCTCGCGAACCACCTGGCCGATCTTCGTCTTGCCTCGGACGAGCGCCTCTGCTCCGCCCTTCAGCTTGGGCCTGACGTCGAGCAGCCACGTCGACGCGGCCTGCGGGTCGAGATCCCACAGCAGCACCCGGTAGTGCTTGGCCGCTTCCCACGCGAGGTTGACTGCGGTCGTCGTCTTGCCGACTCCGCCTTTGACGCTGTACACCGCGACGACCTTCACGGGCACACCCTAGTTCAGCCCTCTCCTCTGGGCGAGGGCGAGGAAGAAGCTCGAGCCTCAGCCGGCGGCGGTGAAGAGGAGCCGCGCACCCGTGCGGCCGGCGCGGCAGCCCGGGAGGTCGATCGGGCCCTGGCCGGTCCATTCCGTCACGAGGCGTGCGACTTCGAGCGTCTGCGCACGGGTGAGACTCGCCCCGAACTCCGCCGCCACGACATACCGGATGATGCGGTGCCGCAGCGCAGCCGGATTGGCGGCCAGCGCCGGGACCGAGACCGAGATGCCCGCTTCGGCATGCTCGACGAGGTCTTCGATGGTCTCCTCGATCATCTCGTCGAACGCCGCCGCGTCTTCGCGCAGCTGCTCAGCGGTCCGGGCCAGCGCCTCTGCGATCCCCGGACCCAGCTCCTCTTCCAGGACCGGCAGGACGCGGCCGCGCACGCGTGCGCGCGCGAATCGAGGGTCGGCGTTGTGCGGATCCATCCAGGGCGCGAGCCCCTCAGCGGCGCATGCGGTGCGAGTGGCTGCGCGCCGCACCCCGAGCAGCGGCCGGAGCAGGTCGACCCCCTTCACGAGCCGTGAGACGGGCGCCATGCCCTGCAGACTCGCCGCGCCGGAACCCCGCGCCAGCCCGAGCAGCACGGTCTCGGCCTGGTCGTCGAGCGTGTGGCCGGTCAGAACGGCGACCGCTGCGAGGGCGGATGCCTCGGCAGCGAGAGCCGCATAGCGCGCGCTGCGGGCGGCGGCCTCGGGG
>NZ_JBFUFC010000347.1:0-2037 GCF_056403635.1 Microbacterium sp. P2_F9
CACCACAAGCCAGCCCTCGCTGTCGGCGCTGGTCGCGGCTCTCGCGCATACCGAGCGCGACACCGGCCTCGATCTGCAGGCAGTCAGCGACCTCGAGCCTTACTGGGAAGGCGTGCGCCACCTTTACCGTCCCTTCGAGTCCGGTCTGCCTGGCCCCACTGGGCGCGTGTACCACCACGAGATCCCTGGTGGACAGCTGTCGAATCTGCGTCAGCAGGCGATCGCCCTCGGGCTCGCCGACGAGTTCGAGCGCATCGAGGACATGTACGCCGCGGCCGACCGGATCCTGGGACGCATCCCGAAGGTCACCCCCTCGTCGAAGGTGGTCGGTGACCTCGCACTCGCACTCGTCGCCGCGAACGCCGATCCCGCCGACTTCGAGGAGAATCCCCAGGCCTACGACATCCCCGACTCCGTCGTGGGCTTCATGGCCGGCGAGCTTGGCGACCTGCCCGGCGGGTGGCCCGAGCCGTTCCGCTCGAAGGTGCTGGCGGGCCGTGAGATCTCGATCGACGTTGTGCCGATCAGCAGCGAGGAGAAGCAGGCGCTGGACGGCGATGCCCTCGAACGCCGCCGCACCTTGAACCGCCTGCTGTTCCCCGGCCCGRCGAGTGACTTCGAGCGCAACCGCGAGGCGTACGGCGACCTCTCCGCGCTCGGCACGCCGGACTACCTCTACGGGCTCAAGCCGGGCGAGGAGCATGTCGCAGAGATCGACCCAGGCGTCCAGCTGTACGTCGGGCTCGAGGCGATCGGCGAAGCCGATGCGAAGGGCATGCGCACGGTCATGACGACGCTCAACGGGCAGCTGCGCCCGGTGTTCGTGCGGGACCGCAGCATCGCCGTCGAGTCGCGTCAGGTGGAGAAGGCCGACACCTCCAAGCCCGGGCAGGTCGCCGCCCCGTTCTCGGGTGTGGTCACGCTCAAGGTCGCCGTCGGCGATGCCGTCGTCGCGGGCCAGCCGGTCGCCTCGATCGAGGCGATGAAGATGGAGGCCGCGATCACCGCCGCGGTCGACGGCGTGGTCGAACGGGTGGCGATCGGTGCCACCCAGCAGGTCGAGGCAGGCGACCTTTTGGTCGTCCTCCGTCCGGCGCAGTAGCCTGGAAGACGGGCCCCGGTGCCCGCCGACCCTCCTGGAGACCACTCAGTGACGCCTGATCGCAACGAACAGCACCCCGTCGAAGAATCCGAGAACAGCGTTCTCGGTGACACCGGTGGAATCGACACGACCGGCTTCGGCATCCTCGGAGGCGCGACGGAGCAGGTCAGCGTCGTCATGCCGACGGACTCCGACGACGATCTCGACGATGACGTCCTCGACGATGAGGTCTCGCCGTTCGAGGTCCAGGACGTGGGCGCTGAAACGTCCGACGTGTCCGCCGGGCAGGAGCCGATCAGCGAAGAGATCGTGGCCGAGATTATTCCGATGGGCGACGACACCGACAGCTACGCCGACACCTCGGCGGAGGTTCTGGAGTCGGCGGACGAGTACGCATTCGCATCCGACGTGGAGGGGGATCCCGTGAGCGACATCGAGACCGGACGTGAGTTCGACGACGAGCGGGCCGCCGAAGCGGCACCCATCGATCAGGACGAGGCGGCCGCCTGGTCGTTCGACTCCGCGTCGACGGTCGAGCCCGAGGAGCGGGTGCCGACGACCGGCGCCGTCCCGACCACGTCGGGGTCGATCCCCTCGACCCGCCGCAAAGCCCACCACGAGGCATCCGACCGCGCGACCGCCGTTGAGCGCGTGCCGGCGCGCACCGACCTGAGCCTCAGCTCCAAGCGGCTCGGCGAGCTCGGCGCGAGCCGCGAGTCCGCCGATCTGCTGACGGCCGACCGCCTGCTCGACCCCCACCAGGTCGTGCGATCCGAGCCCGAAGGGGCGTGGCAGAACTTCCTGTACACGATCACCGGGCACCGCGTGAACCTCGGCGACGGCAAGCGCGCACGCGCGCGCAAGGAACTCGACCAGCGGATCGCGGCGCCCATCAGCGGCGGCGCGCGGTTCGTGCCGGTGCTCTCGCGCAAGGG
>NZ_JBFUFC010000348.1:0-2034 GCF_056403635.1 Microbacterium sp. P2_F9
GAGCGCCGCGACACCCTCGTCGTGCCGGCGGCGATGGTCGCCCTCGCGGCGGCCCGGGCGCTCGCCGCAGGTCGGGTGCTCGCAACCTCCGAACCGCTCTACCTGCGCTCGCCCGACGTGACGCTGCCCGCCGGGCCGAAGCGCGTGACAACGCCGGCCGCCAGCGCACCGCTCGCCGGCTCCGCGGCCTCGACCCCGCCCGCGACCCCGCCCGCGACCGGCGCATCACACGCCCCGGAGCCCCGCGCATGACCCTCCGCCGCGCGACCCCCGCCGACCTCGACGCCATCATGGCGCTCGAGCGCGCCTCGTTCCCGACCGACGCGTGGTCCGACGCGATGATGCGCGACGAGCTCGCCTCGCCGCACGGGTGGTACGTCGTGATCGAAGAAGCCGGACGGATCGTGGGCTACGCGGGACTTCGCGCCGTGCGCGGATCGCGGGATGCCGACGTCCAGACCATCGCGATCGCCGCGGGATCCCGGGGCCGGGGACGCGGCCGCGGACTGCTCGAGGCGCTGCTGGCCGAGGCATCCGCTCGTCGTGTGCACGATGTGTTCCTGGAGGTGCGCGCCGACAACCCGGTCGCCCAGGCGCTGTATGCGTCGGAGGGGTTCGTCGAGGTCGGGCGGCGCCCGCGGTACTACCAGCCCGACGACGTCGACGCCGTCGTGATGCGCCTCGACGTGCTCGGGTGGGCCGCGCGGCCGGGAGCCGGTAGGGGTTCCGCGCCAGCAGCGTCGCGAGATCAGGTGATGAGGCACAAGCAGGACGATTCGGCCGGAGATCGGCCTGTGTTCGCCGCATCGCCTGATCCGGCGACGTTGAATCCCCGGCCCGGAGCCGCCGACGCAGGAGCGTGCACATGAACGCCCTTCGACAGGCTCAGGGACCGGATCGACAGGCTCAGGGACCGGATCGACAGGCTCAGGAGCCCCTCGTCCTCGGGATCGAGACGAGCTGCGACGAGACCGGGATCGGGATCGTGCGCGGCCGCACGCTGCTGTCCAACACGATCGCGAGCAGCATGGACGAGCACGCCCGCTACGGCGGGGTCGTCCCGGAGGTCGCGGCCCGGGCGCACCTCGAGGCGCTGCAGCCGTCGATCGAGGCGGCGCTGGCCGAGGCATCCGTCCAACTGAGCGATATCGACGCGATCGCCGTCACCAGCGGACCGGGCCTCGCCGGTGCCCTCATGGTTGGCGTCGGCGCCGCGAAGGCGCTCGCCGTGTCGCTCGACCGGCCGCTCTACGCCGTCAACCACCTCGTCGGACACATCGCCGCCGACATCCTCGACGCCTCCGCGCCGCCGCTGGAGTACCCGACGGTCGCGCTCCTCGTGAGCGGCGGGCACACGTCGCTGCTGCTCGTCCGCGACCTGACGACCGACGTCGAGCTGCTCGGCGAGACCATGGACGACGCCGCCGGCGAGGCCTTCGACAAGGTCGCGCGGCTGCTCGGGCTGCCGTATCCGGGGGGTCCCGAGATCGATCGGGCCGCGGCATCCGGAGATCCTCGCGCGATTCCGTTCCCGCGCGGGCTCTCGCGCGCGTCGGACCTCGCCAAGCACCGCTACGACTTCTCGTTCTCGGGGCTCAAGACGGCGGTCGCCCGATGGACCGAGCAGCGCCAGGCCGCGGGTGAGCCCGTGCCCGTCGCCGATGTCGCCGCGTCGTTCCGCGAGGCCGTCGTCGACGTGCTCGTGACCAAGGCGCTCGCCGCGTGCCGAGACTACGACGTGCCGCGGCTGCTGCTCGGCGGCGGAGTCATCGCGAACCGCCGGCTGCGCGATGTGGCCGTGGAGCGAGCGGATGCCGCGGGCGTGACCGTCCGCATCCCGCCGCTGTCGCTCTGCACCGACAATGGCGCGATGATCGCGGCCCTGGCGTCCGAGCTCATCATGTCGGGGCGACCGCCGTCGACCCTCGCGTTCGGAGCGGATTCCACGCTGCCGGTGACCGAGATCCAGGTGGCGGCGGAGGCGGCATGAGCGACGATCGTGGTGGGGCGGCGGTGCCCGAGGAGGGCGCGGCC
>NZ_JBFUFC010000349.1:0-2026 GCF_056403635.1 Microbacterium sp. P2_F9
GAATCGGGCTCGCGCGGCTGGTCCGCGAGGCGCTGCGGATGCGACCCGACCGGCTGGTGGTGGGGGAGTGCCGCGGTGAAGAAGTGCGCGAGCTGCTCTCGGCTCTGAACACCGGACACGACGGAGGCGCGGGCACCTTGCACGCCAATGGGCTGCACGAGGTGCCTGCGCGCCTCGAGGCACTCGGCGCCMTCGCCGGGCTCGACGATCACGCTCTCGCACGTCAGGCGGCGAGCGCCTTCGATCTCGTGCTGCACGTGGAGCGTGATCCGGACGGCTCTCGCAGGCTCGCCGCGATCGGGCGCCCGATCATCGGAGACTACGGGCGGCTCGGCATCGAGGAAGTGCCGTGGACGAGCGCGTGATCGGGCTGCGGGAGGCCGGCACCCGGCAGGAGCCGAAAGGCACGCCGACGATCGGGAACACCAGGGCGCCGAACACGGCGGCGGAGACCGTGCTCCGTCTCGCGGTGCTGCTGCAGGCCGGAATCGTCCCACTGCGTGCGTGGGGTCACCTCGCCGACGACGGCGATCCGGTGGCGACCCGCGTAGCCGGCGAAGTGCGTCGCGGCATACCGCTCGCCGACGCGATCGCAGGCTGCGGGCCGGAGTGGATCGACCTGGCGGCTGCTTGGACGATCGCCGCCGACGTCGGCGCCCCGCTCGCGGTCAGCCTGCGCGCGCTGGCCGGAGCGCTGCGCGACGCGGCCGAGGCCGACGACGACATCCGGGTCGCGCTCGCTGAGCCGGCCGGCACCGCGAAGCTCATGGCGTGGCTGCCCCTGGTGGCCGTCGGGCTCGGAGTCGCGCTCGGATTCGACACGCTGCTCACCCTCGCGACGAATCCCCTCGGCATCGGATGCCTGGTCACCGGGGTGGCACTGATCTTCACCGCCCACCGCTGGACGAGTGCGCTGGTGCGACGCGCGGGCGCGGCGCCCGGCATCCCGGGCATCGGTGCCGAGCTGTTCGCGATCGCCCTGACCGGCGGGGTCTCGATCGATCGCGCGCGCGCCGCGGTGCTCGCGGCGACGGGCGCGCCGGCGGATGCCGCTACCGAGGCCGTGCTGGCGCTCTCGCGTCGCGCGGGAGTCCCGGCTGCCGAGCTCCTGCGGGCTTCCGCCGCGCTCGCCCGGCATCGCGCCAGGATCGACGGCCGCGTGCGCGCAGCGAAGCTCTCGTCGCGGCTGCTCATTCCTCTCGGTGTCTGCACGCTGCCCGCGTTCCTCCTGCTGGGGGTCGCCCCGATGCTGCTCAGCGTCATGTCGACGATGTCCCTGTCGCTGTGACGCCCAGCCGACCTCTCGGCCGTTCCCGTGTCGTGCCCGTCTATCACTGATGAAGAAGGAGTATCCATGTCCATACCTACCCTGACCCGCCGTCGCGCCCGGGTGCTGTTCTCGGACGACACCGGCGCCGCGACCGCCGAGTACGCGATCGCGACCATGGCGGCCGTCGCCTTCGCGGGGCTTCTGGTCGTGATCATGCGCTCCGATGAAGTGCGCGGAATCCTCACCGATCTGGTGCGGCGCGCCCTCACGGTGGCATGAGACGGCCGCGGCTCGGCGATGACTGCGGCTCGGTCGTCGCCGAGTTCGCGGTCGCGCTGCCCGCGGTGGTGCTGCTGCTCGTGCTCGCAGGAGGGGCACTGGGGTCGGGTATCCGCCAGATTCGGCTGCAGGATGCCTCGGCCGATGCGGCTCGCCTGGTGGCGCGCGGCGAGTCGACCAGTCGGGCGCTGGGCGTGCTGGCCGATGCCGTGCCCGGCTCGGAGGCTGAGATCTCCTGGCCGGGCGACCTCGTCTGCATCGCGGCGAGCGCTCCCGCCGGGTTCGGCATCCTCACCGTCCACGCCTCCAGTTGCGCACTTGCCGGAGGACTCTGATGGCGGGCGCCGTCCTGTCCGTCGCGATCGTCGGGGTGGCCGCAGCGATGACGGTCGGGCTCGCCTCGGTCGGCGCAGCGGCGACTTTCGCCCAGCGACTCGCCGGGGCCGCGGACGCCGCTGCGCTGGCCGCCGCGGACAC
>NZ_JBFUFC010000350.1:0-2013 GCF_056403635.1 Microbacterium sp. P2_F9
GCACTACCGATGCCGGTTCAGACATCCGTCCAGCTGTTCACCGTCAACGCGGCGCTGGAAGCCGACCTCGACGGCACCCTCGCCGCGATCGCCGCGCGCGGGTTCACCGCGGTGGAGCCGTACGACTTCGTGCGGCGCGCCGAACCGCTGGCTGCCTCCCTCGCCGCACACGGGCTGGCCGCGCCCACCGGGCACGCCTTCCTCGCCTCGGAGTCGTTCGTCCTGCCGGACGGCAGCGGCACCACCGTCCCCGTTCCCTCGCCCGAGGAGGTCTTCGCCGCGGCGAAGACGCTCGGCATGACCACCGTGATCGACCCGTACACGGCGCCCGACCGCTGGACCAGCGTCGAGCAGATCGAGCACACCGCCGGGCTCCTCAACGCCGCGGCCGAGATCGGCGTCGCGCACGGCATCCGCGTCGGCTACCACAACCACGCGCACGAGCTCGAAGCCCAGTTCGATGGCGTGTCCGGCCTCGAGCTGCTCGCGAGCCTCCTCGATCCCCGCGTGGTGCTCGAGGTCGACCTCTACTGGGTCGCCCGCGCCGGCGTCGACTCCCCCACCCTGCTGCGCACGCTGGGCGATCGCGTGATCGCCGTCCACGTCAAGGACGGCACGCTCGACCCCGAAGCCGTCGCGGCCTACCCGCCGGCCGATCAGGTGCCGGCCGGCCAGGGCGTGGTTCCCCTCGMCGAGGCGCTGGATGCGGCATCCGCTCTCGAATTCGCCATCGTCGAGTTCGACCACTTCAACGGCGACATCTTCGAGGCCGTCGAAGCCAGCCGGGTCTTCCTCGACGAGCGGGCGGCCCGCTGATGGCGGCTCAGCCGGTCGGCGTCGGCATCATCGGCGCCGGCAACATCAGCGACCAGTACCTGAAGAACCTGACGACCTTCCCCGACCTGCGCGTGCTCGCGATCGGCGACCTGCTCGAGGACCGCGCCCGCGAGCAGGCCGCCAAGTACGGCGTGCCGACCGCCGGCGGCATCGACGTCGTGCTCGACCATCCCGACATCGAGATCGTCATCAACCTGACGATCCCGGCGGCGCACGTCGCGGTGTCGGAGTCGATCATCGCGGCCGGCAAGCACGTGTGGAGCGAGAAGCCCATCGGCGTCGACCGCGAATCCTCACTCGGACTGCTGGAGAAGGCGGATGCCGCAGGCCTGCGTGTCGGCGTCGCTCCGGACACCGTGCTCGGCCCCGGCGTGCAGACCGCGAAGCGGGCGATCGCCCGCGGCGACATCGGGCGACCGCTGTTCGCCCAGACGACGCTGCAGTGGCAGGGCCCGGAGATCTTCCACCCGAACCCATCGTTCCTCTACGCGCGCGGCGGCGGACCGCTGCTGGACATGGGCCCCTATTACGTGTCCGCGCTGATCCACGTCTTCGGGCCGGTCGCCGCGGTGGCAGCCCTCGGGCTGAAGGGCACCGAGACCCGCAAGGTGCAGGTCGGCCCCCAGGCCGGCGAGGAGTTCCCGGTCGAGATCCCCTCGACAGTCTCGGTGCTCCTGCAGTTCGAGGAGGGCGGTCAGGCGCAGAGCCTGTACAGCACCGACTCGCCGCTCTTCCGCCAGGGGATCGTCGAGATCACCGGCACGGAGGGCACGCTCGTGATCCCGGACCCGAACACGTTCGGCGGCGACCTCCTCATCACGCGGCCGCTGACCCGGGTCATCATCCCGCCCGAGCCGCTCGTGCAGGACACGGAGGACGTGCCGCAGGAGGGCATCCTGGTCGGTCGCGGCCTCGGCGTGCTCGACATGGCCCGGTCGATCCGCGCGAACCGTCCGCACGTCGCGACCGGACGCTTCGGCTACCACGTGCTCGACACGCTCCTCTCGATCGAGGAGTCCGCGCAGTCGCGCCAGTTCGCTCCCGTCGCGAGCACGGTCGATGAGGTCGGGTCGCTGGACGCCGACTTCGATCCCTTCGCCGCAACTCTCTGAGGCACCGGCGGTCGATGGCTCAGCGCCGGGGCGTCCACCCCGGCGGCAGCGGGCCATCGACCGC
>NZ_JBFUFC010000351.1:0-1998 GCF_056403635.1 Microbacterium sp. P2_F9
CGGCGCCGAGCCCGTCCCGCGGCACGAGCGCCGGCTCGGTCGCCCGCACCGGCAGGCCGTCGTCGTCGATCCCGTCGTAGGCGGTGTACGCGAACTCCCGGCGCCGCGCATCGGTGACGACGGCGAAACGGGTGGTCTCGGCATCCCATCCCCCGTCGACGAGGTCGGCGATCAGGAGGCCCAGCGCGACGGCGTCGTGGCTCGCGACCGGGATGACCGGGATGCCGCGGCCCAGCGCGAACGCCCGCGCCGCGGCGATGCCGACCCGCAGCCCCGTGAACGGACCAGGACCCATGCCCGCGGCGACATGCGTGATCTCAGACGAGGCGATGCCGGCCTCGGCGAGCGCCTGCACGATGAGCGTTCCGATTGCTTCGGCATGGCCGAGGGGATTCGTGCTGGATGCCTCGGCGCGGACGATTCCGTCAAGCTCGACGATCGCGACGGCCGTGCCGAGGGAGGTGTCGATGCCGAGGATCACCATCCCAGGGTAATCAACCCCCATCGACCCCACGAGCCGATACGTTCCTGACGAGCCGGGACGGTCCCCACGGTGGCCGCCGTATCGGCTGGACGGGAACGTATCGGCTCGACGTGGGGTGGGCGCGAGAGCAAGCCCGGAACCCTACGGCCGCCGGGCCACCGTGACGACCCGCGGGGTGTCGGCGTCGAGCTCCTCAACGGCCCGCGAGGTCGGGCCGCAGGCCGTGTCGAGCCCCCGCCCGTGCCACTCGCGGTCGAGCTCGACCTCCCACCACGCGTCGGCGAGGCCTTCGACCATCCCGCGGCCCCACTCCACGACGATCGCGGATCCCGCCACGTCGATGTCGAGGTCGTCGAGCTCGAGCGCCGAACCCAGCCGGTACGCGTCCACATGTACGAGCGGCGTGCCGCCCACGAGGGACGGATGCGTCCGCGCGATGACGAACGTCGGGCTCTGCACGGGTCCGCGCACGCCGAGCCCGGCGGCGATGCCCCGTGTGAGCGTCGTCTTGCCCGCCCCGAGCGGACCGGTGAGCACGACGACGTCGCCGGGGCGCAGCATCCGTCCGATTCGCTCGCCGAACGCCTCCATGTCGTCGGGCGTGGGGATCTCGTAGCGCCCGACGAGTGCGTCCAGACCACTCACCCCGACACCTGCCGCCGCGGGACGCGCGGCCCGATGCGCGTGACGATCTCGTAGTTGATGGTCCCGGCAGCGTCCGCCCACTCGTCGGCCGACGGCGCGCCGAGCGTCGGATCGCCGAACAGGACCGCCTCGTCGCCGACCATCACGGGGTGGTCGCGGACGTCGACGACGAACTGGTCCATCGCGATCCGCCCCGCAACGGTGATCCGCGTGCCGCCGATCGTCACGGGTCCGGCGCCGGACGCGCTGCGCGGCACCCCGTCGGCATACCCGAGCGGGATGAGCGCGAGGGTCGTCTCGCGGTCGGTGCGGTACTCGTAGCCGTACGAGACGCCGTGGCCCGGGCGCACGCGCCGCACCGCCGCCACCGACGCCCGCAGCGTCATCGCGGGGCGCAGCCCGAGGTCGCCGGCGTCGCGATCATCGAACGGCGACAGCCCGTACATCGAGATGCCGAGGCGCACGCAGCCCAGCCGCGCCTCGGGCAGGGCGATGGCCGCATGACTCGCGGCGAGGTGCCGCAGGCGCGGCGCGAGACCTGCGGTCGCGGCATCCGCCAGTCCCTCTTGAAAGGCCTGCAGGCCCGCGCGGTCGTCCTCCGCCGAGGTGTTCGAGAGGTGGCTGAAGATCCCGATCACGCGCAGCTTGCCGATGCGCTCGAGGCGCGCGGCCTCGGCGAAGATCACGGCGCGGTCTTCGGGGGCGATGCCGTTGCGGCCGAGGCCGGTCTCGAGTTTGAGGTGCACACCAACTGGGCGATCGACGGATGCCGCGGCCGCAGCCTGCAGCAGCTGCTCGAAGCTCGAGATGCCGAGCTCGATCCCGAGGGAGGCGGCCTCGTAGAACGAGGTCCCGGGGGCGTGCAGCCA
>NZ_JBFUFC010000352.1:0-1988 GCF_056403635.1 Microbacterium sp. P2_F9
GTCCGCTGCCCCGCGGCGCCGCACGGCGCGGCGGGCGCGGCGCGACTCCGGCACCGCATAGTCGGGAGCACCTGGCGGGTACACCCAGGTCACGAGCACGACCGAGATGATGTCCGCTGCCCCGCGGCGCCGCACGGCGCGGCGGGCGCGGCGCGACTCCGGCACCGCATAGTCGGGAGCACCTGGCGGGTACACCCAGGTCACGAGCACGACCGAGATGATCATCAGCAGGAACCACGACACCAGTTTGCTGATCGAGACTGGGTGCCATCCTTCGACCTGGTCGGGGTATGCCCACGCGCCCGCCCACGTTCCGATGTTCTCGGCGAGGTAGATGAACAGCGCGACTCCGGCGAACGCCGCGAGCAGCGGCATCCGCACCACCGAGCGCCAGACGCGCGCGTACTGCACCGTCGGCAGCCACACGACCACGACGGCGCCCAGCAGCATCCAGCGCAGGTCCCACCAGTAGTGGTGGGTGAAGAAGTTCACGTAGATCAGGACCGCCACCACAGCGGTGAGCCAGCGCCGCGGGTAGCGGGTGAACCCGAGGTCGAACAGCCGGTACACCCGCACCATGTACGAGCCGATGGCGGCGTACATGAAGCCGCTGAACAGCGGCACGGCCGCGATCCGCAGCACGCCATCGGCCGCGTACGCCCACGATCCGACGTCGGTCTTGAAGACCTCCATCACGGTGCCGGTGAGGTGGAAGAGCACGATGACCCAGAGCTCGCGGCCCGTCTCCAGGCGGGTTGCGACCATGACGACCTGGATCGCGACAGCCGCGATCGTCAGGAAGTCGTTGCGGGCGAGGGCCGCGTCGTCGGGGTACCAGAGGCGCGCCGCGACGATGACCGCGAGAAGCGACGCCCCGAAGACGCACGCCCACGCCTGCTTGAGGCCGAACACCGTGAACTCCACCAGTCCGGCACGCACGCCACGGTCGGACGCGTCGCGCAGCAGGATGTGGGCGACCGCATCGATGCGGCGCTCGAGCGACGTGGAGTTGCGCATCACGGATAGACGGGGGCGCTTCCGGTGCCCTGGGCGATGATCCGCGCGACCATCTCGTCGCTCGTGGTGTTCTCGCCGGGCTGGTTGGGCTTGCCGAGTCYGTGATAGTCGCTCGACCCGGTCACGATCAGGTCATGCTCGGCCGCGAGCCGTCGCAGGATCGCCTTGCCCGCTTCGGTGTTCTCGCGATGATCGATCTCGAAGCCCGCCAGCCCCAATCCGATGAGGTGCTCGAGCAGCGAGACCGGCATCATGCGGGCGCGGCCGGCCGTGCTCGGGTGGGCGATGACCGGCACCCCGCCCGCCGCCACGATGAGCCGCACGGCGGCTTCGACTTCGGGTGCGTAGTGGCCCTCGTAATAGCCTTCGCTCGGATGCAGGATGCCGTCGAACGCCTCTCCGCGGTCGCGCACGATCCCGCGCGCGATCAGCGCATCGGCGATGTGCGGCCGCCCGACGGTGGCGTCTTCCCCGGTCTGGGCGACCACGTCCTGCCAAGTCAGGGGATAGTCGCGCCCGATGTTGGCGACGATCCGCTTCGCGCGGCCTCGGCGGTCGCCGCGGATCCGATCCAACTCCGCGCGCAGGCCGGCATCGTCCGGATCGAACAGGTACGCGAGGATGTGCACCGAACGCCATTCGTGCCTGGCGGACATCTCCATCCCCGGAATCAGCGTGAGGTGGAGGGATGCCGCGGCCTCAGCGGCCTCGGCCCACCCCGAGGTCGTGTCGTGATCGGTGAGCGCGACAGTGCCCAGACCCCGGCGGTGCGCCGCGGCCATGACGGTGGCCGCGGACTCGGTTCCGTCGGAGTGCACGGAATGCAGGTGCAGGTCGCTCGGTCCCTGGAATCTTCGCGCCGCCGCCATTCCTCGACACTAGCGCCGGGAAACAGCCGGGAACGGCCCCGCGGGGCGGCGATCTCCCAGGGTGCTGAAATAGAGTCGCGGACGTGTTTCGCCTGCTGGGAG
>NZ_JBFUFC010000353.1:0-1981 GCF_056403635.1 Microbacterium sp. P2_F9
CGGCTTGTTCATGCGGGCCAGATCCATCTCCCAGCTGGCGAGGAAGTGCGCGAGGTCGATCTGAGCGCCCTCCTCGGTGCCCCGCAGGGCGACGGTCTCCGGGTCAGGCAGGTACCAGTCCCAACGCAGGTTGGTCGGCAGGAACGACTGCGGTTCGACGTCCTGAGACGTCATGCGCTCGCCTCCGACGCGGTCGCGTGCTCGGCGTCCCACGCCCTCCGCTGCGCGAGCGCGCGCCGCATGACCTGGCCGGTACTCATCCCGGCCCGGATCGCGGCCTCTTCGGGGTCGAGGGGCGCGGTCCTGACCCGAGCGCCGCAGTAGCAGGCATCCGAGCAGAACCGCTTGTTCTCCCGAGGACGCGGCCCGCCGCAGCGCTCGCAGGTGCGGGCGGGTGTGGTTGGGGCGGCCTGGGCCGTGCTGAGCAGCGCGGCGACGCGCTGCACCTGCTCGTCGGTCAGGGGAGGGAGACCGAGGGGCGGCGTGTAGGACTCGGGCGCGGGCGCGCTCACCGGTCCATCTCCGCGATCGTCGCGGCGGTGGCGAACGTCTCAGCGGCCACGACCGGGAGATTGACGACGGTCCCGCGCCGGTTCAGGCCGCGACCGTCGCGCATCACTGTCGGGCCGTGGGTGGCCAGGGCCGCTTCGATCTGGTCGAGGTCGAAGAACAGGCCCGATAGGCCGGGCACGTGGTAGCCGTCGATCAGCCGGCGATGCCACCAGTTCTCGACGGTGCGGCGGCTTACGAGGAAGTAGCGCTGCGTCTGCGCCTTCGTCGCCAGTCTCGACGGGTTGGGCACGTGAGGCGCGGGCGGGTTGGGGTTGGGTGCGGACACGAAAGGCTCCTCGCGGAGTGCAGCGCTTCCGACTTCTCCCGAGGGGTCCCTCGCCGGTCATGCCTTTGTGATGCACTCCGCAGGAGCCTGTGTCCTGCGTCTCAGTTCGTCTGCTCGCGCTTCGTCCGGGTGCTCCCGGTAGCAACGAGACCGTGCTCCCGAGCGATCCAGACGACGACCCTCGGGCGGTTACATGTGTGGCTGAGCCACGTTCCATTCTACCAGGTGCGCGCTTTGCGCTCCTTGCGTGGAGTGCCCTCGCGGGGCGCTCAGCGGGTGGCTCAGGCGGGCTCAGCGGGCGCGATCTGCACCCGCTCCTTGAGCAGCGCATCCGTGAGTCGCTTGCCGCGCGACTCGGGGCGGCTCTGCACGACCGACACGCTCACGACCGACGCGATCAGCGCGCGCTGCACGTCCTTGGGAGCGTCCAGGAACGCCTGGCCGGGGTCGGCGGCATTCAGTACCGACGAGGACGTCGAGCGCTCCGTGGCACGCGCCATGCGCTGGGCGACGACGGCGCGCTCGGCCTCGATCTTCGCCTTCTTCAGCTTGTAGCGCTGGCCGTCGATCAGGTCGTCGTCGTAGTCGCGCTCGGTGCGCTTCAGGCGCTGGTCGAGGACCGCGAGCGCTTCACGATCGGGCGCGAGGTCCACGCCCTTCGGCGTCAGCGCGGCCACGATCCTCGGGTCGCGCACGTACTGGGCCACGACCTCACGAACGTACTTGTCGAGCTTCGGCTGCGCTATCGCCAGGTGCGCCTCGGCGGGACAGCGGTAGAACCATCGCTCGGGCTCGGGCTGCGTGGCTGTGCCTCCGCGCTTCGCCACCCGGAGCGGTGCGCCGCACGCCTTCCCGGTCTTCGGGTCGATCACTCCGCACCGGTATACCCCCGAGCCGAGCCACACCAGCGAGGACGTGCCGTGGTTGGTCCGTCGCGCGGGATCGGTGAGCTTGTCGTCCACCGCGCGCCACGCGTCCTCCGACACGATCGGCTCCCACACCGCCTTGCCGTGAACCTTGAAGTTCCCGTGGCTGCGCTGACCGGTGGAGATGAGCCCCGCGTTCCGGGGTCGCAGCACGAGATCACGGAACGCGTTGGCCGCCCACTTCTTCCCCGAGGTTGAGGGCACGCCGCGCTCGTTG
>NZ_JBFUFC010000354.1:0-1918 GCF_056403635.1 Microbacterium sp. P2_F9
ACACAGCGCCTCATCCGGGCGGTCGGCTACTACAAGGCCGCCGAGCTCGTGCTCTCCGGCCGGCTGATGGATGCCGCGGAGGCCGAGCGCGCGGGATTGGTCTCCCGGGTCTTCCCGGCCGCCGACCTGCTGGCCGAGACCGCGAAGGCGGCCGACGTCATCGCGGCGAAGTCGCTGCCCGCCCTGTTCGCCGCGAAGGCGGCCCTCGACGCAGGCCTCGAGACCTCGCTCGCGGAGGGGCTCCGGTTCGAGCGCCACGTCTTCGCCGGCGTGTTCGACACCGCCGACCAGAAAGAGGGCATGGCCGCGTTCCGCGAGAAGCGGCCGCCCGAGTTCACGAACCGTTGATGGGGTCGGCGGGCGGCGCGTCAGAGCGGGTCGGGGACCGGCTCGGGGTCGGCGAAGTCGCCGGCACCCCGGCGGAAGCGGGCGATGATCGACACGAGCTCGTCGGTGTCGTCGGCAGAGAGCCCCGGCTCGGCGAACACGCCGGCATTGAGCGCCGCCGTCGCGCGCACCGCGAGCTCCCGCCCGGCGTCCGTGAGGGTCACCAGCGTCGCCCGGCCGTCGTCGGGATGCCGTTCGCGGCGCACCAGCCCGTCTGCTTCGAGCCGGTCGACCGTGTTCGTCACGCTGGTCGGGTGCACCTGCAGGCGAGCGGATGCCGAGGCCATCGGCATCCGTCCATCACGGGTGAAGCTCAGCAGCGTGAGCAGCTCGTACCGCGCGAAGCTCAGCCGGAACGGCCGCAGGGTCTCTTCGACCCGCGCGAGCATGAGCTGATGGGCGCGCATCACGGAGGTGACCGCGGTCATGCCGGCAGCGGCATCCGTCCATCCGTGGGCGAGCCACTGGCGCTTGGCCTCGGCGATCGGGTCGACGCGCAGTCGCTTCGTCCGAGCCACCGTGACCTCCCGCCGTCGACTTACACGGTAGCCGGTTCTCCCCGGCGCGCCGGCGTCGCGCGCGGGCCTGAATAGACTCTGGGAGACGAAGGAGTGGGTATGAAGATCGTGGTCCTGGTCAAGGAGGTCCCGGACACGTACGGGGATCGCAAGCTCAGCCTCGAGACGGGTCTCGCGGATCGCGGAGCGGGAGATTCCGTGCTCGATGAGATCGGCGAACGGGCGATCGAAGCGGCCCTCTCCTACGCCGACAAGGTGCCGGGCACGGAGGTCGTGGTGCTGTCGATGACACCGGGATCCGCCGCCGCGACCGTGCGCAAGGGGCTCGCGATGGGTGCGACGTCTGCGGTGCAGATCGTCGACGATGCGCTCGTCGGCGCGGACCTGGGGCTGACCGCCGAGGTGCTCGCCGCCGCGGTCAAGCGCACCGGGTTCGACCTGGTGATCGCGGGCAACCTCTCGACCGACGGCTCCGGCGGGGTGGTGCCGGCGATGATCGCCGAGCTGCTCGCCGTGCCCGCCGTGACGAGCCTGAACGCCGTGGACATCGCCGAAACCGAGGTATCGGGCGACCGCTCCAGCGAGGGGGCGACCATCCGCGTGACGGCGCCCCTGCCGGCGGTCATCTCGATCACCGAGCGGTTTCCGGACGCACGGTTCCCCAACTTCAAGGGCATCATGGCGGCGAAGAAGAAGCCGTTCGAGACCCTTTCGCTCGCCGATCTCGCGATCGACGCGGAGGATCCGGCGGCTTCGCGGTCGATCGTGATCGGGCTGTCGGAGAAGCCGCCGCGGCAGGCGGGCGTGAAGATCGTCGACGAGGGAGATGCGGGCCAGAAGCTCGCCGACTTCCTGATCCAGAACCGGCTCGTCTGAGAGGCGCGGAGATGCCCGAATTCCCCGAGGACTCGATCCTCGTCCTGCTCGATGTCACCCCGTCCGGCGAGCTCGCATCGTCTGCGGCCGGCCTCCTCGGCGCCGCTGCCGGCGTCGGCTCGCCGGTGGCGCTGATC
>NZ_JBFUFC010000355.1:0-1918 GCF_056403635.1 Microbacterium sp. P2_F9
GCGCAGGGCCGGGGCGGCCACGGCGGCCGCCGCGGAGTGGAGCGCGCGCACGGTGCGGCCCGCCGGCGTCCTCGTCGCCGGCGCGGCAACCGTCGGGCTCACGATGGGGATCGTGTTCGGCTGGGTCGAGTGGATGGTCGCGGGAGCGGTCGCGGCCGTCCTGCTGGTGCTTGCCATGCCCTTCCTCTTCGGCTCCCGCGCCTACGACATCGATCTCCGGCTCGCGCACGAGCGGATCGTCGCAGGGCAGAGCGTGACCGGCGAGGTCGTGATCCGCAACGAGGGCCGCCGCACGACCCTGCCCGGCCGCATCGACATCCCGGTGGGCGCGGGGCTCGTGGAGTACGGCGTGCCGCTGCTGCGCCCGGCGCACTCGGTGTCGCAGCCGCTCGACATCGCCGACCTCCGCCGCGGGATCGTGCGGGTCGGCCCGGCCACGACCGTGCGCAGCGATCCGCTCGGCCTGCTGCGCCGCGAGCACGCCTTCGCCGAAGTCCACGACCTCTACGTCCATCCCCGCACCATCCCGGTGCCGTCCACGAGCGCCGGGCTGATCCGCGACCTCGAGGGCAACCCGACCCGCCGGCTCGTCGACGCGGACATGTCGTTCCACGCCATCCGCGAGTACGCGTCCGGCGACTCCCGCCGCCAGATCCATTGGAAGTCGACGGCGAAGACCGGGCAGCTGATGGTGCGCCAGTACGAGGAGTCCCGGCGATCGCGCATGGCTGTCGTGCTCGGCATCGCGGAGGACGAGTACTCGGATGCCGACGAGTTCGAGCTCGCCGTCGGCTGCGCGGCCTCGCTCGGGGTGCGCGCGGTGCGCGACGCCCGCGACCTCGATGTGGTCACGGGCTCGGAGATCCCCCGCGTCGTGCGCGGGCGGCTGCGCGCCATCCGGCATCTGCCCACGGTCTCGCCGCGCGCGCTGCTCGACGGGTTCAGCGGCGTCGATCGCCTCGAGAACACGATGCGGGTGGAGGACGTCTGTCGCCTCACGGCCGAAGCGAACGGGCGGCTCTCGATCGCCGTGATGGTGGTGGGGTCGGCGCTCTCCCTCACGCGCCTCCGGCAGGCCGCCCTCATGTTCCCCGGCGACACCGCGGTCGTCGCGGTGATCGCGGATGAGCGCGCGCACCCGCGCATCCAGAGCCTGGCCGGGCTCACGGTGCTGACGGTGGGCACGCTCGAGGACCTGGCCGGTCTGCTGCTTCGGGGGGCGACGTCATGACGGCCGGCCCCGCCACGACAGCGGTGCGACCCGCGCGGGCCCGGATCGTCGCCGGTTCGGTCTTCGTCGCCGCCATGGTTGGCATCGCGGCGGTGGCCGCGTGGCCGATCTACCGCTCCTGGTGGTTCGCGATCCTGGTGATCGTCGCCGCGGGTGTCGCGGCGCTCATCGCGGTCGCGGCGCGCCTCCGGCGCTGGAGCGCCCTGCTGACGACGGCGGTCTGCGCCATCGCCTTCCTCGTGGTCGGCGTGCCGCTCGCGGTGCCGTCGCGGATCGGCGGGACCCCCGACCTCCTGCGCGGATTCGTCGATCTCCTGGCCGGCACGGTGCTCGCCTGGAAGGATCTCATCACCGTCGATCTGCCGGTCGGGACGTATCGCAATCTGCTCGTCCCGGCGCTCGTGGTCTTCCTCGGGGGGACGTGCGCCGCCCTCGTGCTGTCCTGGCGCGCGGACCGCCGCGCGTACGGCGCGGCTCCGATCGCCCTGGGCATGGTGTTCTTCGGCCTGATCTTCGGCCGCGCCTCCGTCAGCCCCGCCTTGCCGATCGGGCCGGTGCGCCTCTACGCGCCGCTCGAGACCGCCATCGGCATCGCGGGTCTGGTCACGACGCTGCTGTGGCTCGCCTGGCGGGGCCGCGACGAACGGGTGCGCGCGCTCGAGCGCGCCGCCACGTCCGGGGGCGTCC
>NZ_JBFUFC010000356.1:0-1916 GCF_056403635.1 Microbacterium sp. P2_F9
CGTTGGGGAAGGCCGCCACGGAGACATTGATCTTGCAGCGACGCTCCACGCGCGCAGCACCCGGCACCCCGGGAAGGAGGGCCTCCGTGTACGGCGCCTGCTCGGCGTGCACGCGCTGGATCAGCTGGACGAGCTGCGCGGCGCTCTCGAGATCGCCCAGGAACTCTTCGCCCTCGACGGCGCCGGCGGGCGGATCACCCCGAAGGGCGAGGAAGTTCGTGATCCCGGCATCCAGAAACTCCCTGATGAGCCGAGTGGCGCCCTCGTAGGACGTCCCGACGCACGTCAGGTGCGCCAGCGCCGGCACGGAGGTGCGCTCGTGGATGTACCGGACCAGCTCGAGGGAGCGGCCGCCACTCGACCCACCCGCGCCGTACGTGACGGAGATGAACCGGGGTTCTTCGGCTGCCAGCAGGCGGATCGTCTCATGGAGCGCCGGGATCGACGCGTCTGAGCGCGGCGGATACAGCTCGAACGAGAACGGCACCGCGCCCGCAGGGGCGGTCGGGTCGTCAGCCATCGGGTGCTCTCAGGTCGGAGGGACAGTGTGGCCGGACGGCCGCGGACCGCGCCCGACTGTCGGGGCACGGCATGTTCGCGGGCGGGTGCCGGGCTCGGCTGTCGCTCCAGTCCGCACCCGTGAGGGCATCGGACGACGATTCGACAACGATATGCGAGGCCACCCACCCGCGTCGATCAGTGTGACGCACTGTTTCGGCGTAGCGTTGGGCCATGGAGCGCGTTCAGCCGTACGGGACGTGGAGTTCCCCGATCACTGCACCCGAGGTCGCTGCGGCCTCCCCGCGGCTCGAAGGAGCCCGGTTCGTCGGCGATGAGCTGTGGTGGGGCGAKGGGATTCCCGAAGAGGGCGGGCGCACCGCGATCAAGCGGCGCACCGGGGATGGCACGGTCGAGACGGTGCTCCCGTCACCCTGGAACGCGAGCTCGCGTGTGCACGAGTACGGCGGCGGCGCGTGGACGACCGCCCCCGACGGGACGCTCTACTTCGTCGAGAAGACCGACCAGCGCGTGTGGGAGCTCACCGCCGGCGGCCAGCCCCGGGCACTCACTCCCCCCGCCGAGGGTGCCGCATATGGCGGCCTCACCTGGCAGGCCGGGCGGCTGCTGGCCATCCGGGAGCACCAGACCGAGGCATCCGAGATACGCCGTGCGATCGTCGAGATCACCACCGATCGGATGTGGGACTTGATCGAGCTGACCGCGGATTCCGATTTCCTCGCCCAGCCCGCCCTGTCTCCGGGCGGACGGCATCTCGCCTGGGTGGCCTGGAACCACCCCGACATGCCGTGGGATCGCACCGAGCTGCGCATCGGCCGCCTCGAAGACGGCATCGTCGTCGAGTGGGCCACGGTGGCGGGCGGGGACTCCGCGCCGCTGCAGCCGGTGTGGCTGGACGACGACGACCTGCTCTACGCCGACGACTCGACCGGCCGGTGGAACCTCTGGCGCATGCGCCTGGATGCCGGGCTTGACCACGAGGATCTCGCACCCGCGGATGCCGACACCGGTGGGCCGCTGTGGGTGCTGGGCGCCCGGTGGTACGGCCGGCTGGATGACGGACGCATCGTGGCGATCCGCACCRACGGCCGCGACGAGATCGTCGTGATCGACCCGGCGACCGGTGTGGTGAGCCCACTCGCGCTCGATGTGTGCGCGGGGGTCACCATCGAGGATGTGTCGGGCACGCGGGTTCTCCTCACCGGAGCCTCGCACGAAGCCCCCGCGGCCCTCTGGCTGGTGGACGTCGACCGGCCCGCCGAAGCGGACCGCGTCGCCGGGGGCGCACCGCCGGCAGGACCGGAATGGATGCCGCAGCCCCGTGCGGTGGTCTACGACGGGCCGCACGGCCGCGTGCACGCCTTCGACTACGCTCCGCGCAACCCGCACGTCAGCGC
>NZ_JBFUFC010000357.1:0-1910 GCF_056403635.1 Microbacterium sp. P2_F9
CCCTGCTCCTGTCCGTCGGCGCGCTCGCGATGGGTGTGCGGGCGCTCCTCACGCCCGAGGTGGAGTCGGGCGAATTCGCCGCGCTTGCCGCCGGCGCGGGCGCCCTCGTCGTCGCCGCGGCGATCGTGTGGATGAGCAGCCAGACCCCGCCCGTCGCCTCCGCGTCGACCGCGCTCGCGGCGGCAGGGGCGGCGCTCGTCCTCGGTGTCGTGCTCGTGCAGTCCGAGGGCGGACTCGTCCAGGCCACGCTCACCGCCATCATCGGCGGCGTGATCGGCGTCCTGGGTGCGGCCCTCCTGCGCTCCGAGCGGTGGGCGGGGATCGGCGGCGTGCTGGCGGTCGGCGGGCTCATCGC
This sequence comes from Microbacterium sp. P2_F9, assembly GCF_056403635.1. Classification (NCBI taxonomy): domain Bacteria; kingdom Bacillati; phylum Actinomycetota; class Actinomycetes; order Micrococcales; family Microbacteriaceae; genus Microbacterium; species Microbacterium sp. P2_F9. Next base: position 356 of record NZ_JBFUFC010000357.1, read on the forward strand.
CGCGCTGATCGCCATCGGCTGGCGCTTCGCGCTGGTCGCAGCCGAGCCGCGCGCCGGCATCGAGGCGGATCTGTGGGCGGTCGCCGGCGTCGGCATCCTCGTCGCGATCGGCATCATGGCGCTGCGGTCCACGGCATCCCGAGTCGTGGCGAACGTCGTCAGCGCGGCGTTCTCGCTGGCTCTCATCCTGTTCGCGACCGCTGAGCTGATCCTCCTCGGCGGCGAGAGCGGGACTGAGCTGCGGGCCGCGCTCACGATGAGCGCCCTCACCGTCGTAGGGGTCATCGGCTGGCTCTCGCGCGAACGGCTGGGCCCGTCGCTGGCGCCGACCGCAGCGATCCTCGTGGCCGTGGTCGGCATCGTCGCGCTGACCGCGTATGGCGTCCGTCCGGTCGAACTCGTCACCGTCCCCCCGGCGCTCGGCATGATCGTCCTCGGCGCCCATGCGCTGCGCACCCGGCCGGAGACCCGCACCTGGCCCACGCTCGGCCCCGGACTCGCCCTGCTGACCCTCCCCTCGCTGATCTACGACTTCGGATCGCCGAGCCTGCTATCCGGGCTGGCCGTGACGAGTCTGTGGCGGGTCGTCGCACTCGGCATCGTGGCCATCGCACTGGTGGTGATCGGTGCGATCTGGCGGCTGCAGGCGCCGCTGCTCCTCGGCTCGGCGGTGCTGATCGTGCACGCGGTCGCCCAGCTCTGGCCCTGGATCTCCAGCCAGTACACGGTCATTCCGTGGTGGCTGTGGCTCGGGATCGGCGGCGCCCTGCTCATCTTCATCGCCGCGCGCTACGAGCGGCGGATGCAGCAGTTCCGCGCCGCCTTCACGGCGGTGACGAGCCTGCGCTGAGCGGGCCGGCGTCTCGTCCCCACCGGAACGGTGAGACCGTCGGGTCGCCGGCGATCCAGAACCGCCACGGAAACGCCGCGGTCCCCGCCACGCCCGCGACACCGACCCGCGGTCCCGCAGCGACCTCGGCGATCGGCTCACGGCGCAGCCACAGGCGGGCGACCGCGCCCGCCCACGGCGCTCCGGTGATCGCGTCGATGCCGTCGTGCACGGGATGCCGCAGCCCGATCGCGTCGCCGAGACGACCGGGCCCCCTGGCCAGGTCGCGATCGGTCCGGGCCGCCGGGCGGCGCCGGTGCGCGGCATCCGTCCCCGCCACGATCTCGCCGGCGCGCAGGAGGATTCCGCCCGCGACGCCCTCGGGCCCGCAGACGACGTTGACGCAGGAGTGGATGCCGTGGCTGAGGTAGACGTACAGATGGCCTGGCTGCCCCCACATCGTCGCGTTGCGCGCCGTGGGACCCATCCGCGCGTGCGAGCCGGGGTCGGCGACCGCCCCGGTGCCGAGCCCGTGATAGGCCTCGACCTCGGTCAGCCGCACGACCACTTCGGCGTCGTCGACGGTCGTGTGCAGCAGCGCGCCGAGGAGCCGCGGCGCGACCTCGGCGGGCAGGCCCGCGAAGTCGTCACGCGTGGCGGGGCGCAGCGCCGCTGCCGAGGCCGCGTCGCGGGATCCGGTCACCGCGGCGCACCGGGCGCGCACTC
>NZ_JBFUFC010000358.1:0-1874 GCF_056403635.1 Microbacterium sp. P2_F9
GATGAGGAACGACGCCGCGAGATTCGACAGCCCGACGCGGGGGCCCAGCCGCTCGCGGATGATCTCGAACGTCGCGCGTCCGCTGACCGCCGCGACCCTCCCGGCCATGTCGGCGTACACGCAGATGCCGGCGACGCCGATGACGACCACCCACGCGAGCCCCAATCCGAAGCGCGAGCCGACCACCGCGTTCGTGACGAGATYGCCGATGTCGACGAACCCGCCGATCGCGGTGAGGATGCCGAGGGCGAGGGCGAAGATCTTCTTCATCCGTCGCCCTCCAGCGTCCGCAGATCCTCGACGGATGCCGTCAGCGCGTCGAGTCCGGCGGCGTGATCGCCCTTCTCCGCGACGTGCACGGCCTCGAGCGAGGCTCGGACCCCTTCCAGCGCCTCTTCGCGATACTCGGCGTCACCGGCATCCGATGCCTGATGCAGCTCGAGCTGCCGCTCGGTGTCGGCGAGGTTGCCGGCCATGTCGCCGAGGAGTGCCGTGAGCGTCCCGGGCAGGATCCGGTTCTGCTCGTCGAGTTCGAGTCCGAGCTGAGCCGAGGCACCCGAACTGATCGCGTCGGCCACGGCCGAGGTCAGGACCGCGTCGATCGGCGCCGACGAGCAGCCGGCGAGCGCGAGGCTCGCCGCGAGGAGCATCGCCCCCGCGCCGCGGCGCCTCATGGCCTGCCGTTCCCTCGCACTGCGTCCATGGCTCCGGGCACCTCCGACTCGGACGCTAGTAGCGGGGCTCACCACAACTGAGGGGCTTGACAACCGCTCGGCCGCTGGAGATGCGGCGGGAGCAGTGCCCGCGGTGCGGCAGGATCAGGAGGTGATCATCGTCGGATACCTCATCGCCGCGCTGGCGAGCATCTTCATCGCCAACGCCATCCCGCACCTCACGCGCGGGAGCGCGGGGTACCTGCACCGGGTGCCGTGGCGCGTGCCCGCGTCGGCCGCCGAGAACGTGCTGTGGGCCAGCATCAATCTGGTCATCGGAATCTGGATCGGCTACTGGGCCTCCACCTATGGACTGTTCCTACCGCTCGCGCTCACCGTCGGCGTCATCGTGGGCGGCGGTTTCGCAGCCCTGATCGGCACCCGCTTCGCGAACAACCCCGCTGAGCGCGGCCAGCAGACGAACTGAGTTCCTAGGGACGCGACAGCAGCTGCTCCAGCAGCAGGAGGGCGGCATCCTGCGGCGCATCCGAGTCGAGCAGCCACTGCGTCTGCAGTCCGTCCGACGCCGCGATGACGAGCGCGGCGATCGCCTCAGGGTCGAGATCGACACGGATGCGGCCGGCCTGCTGATTCAGGCGCACGCGGGCCGCCAGATCCTGCCGCAGCCGAGCGAACCTGGTCGTCGCAAACTCGTGCGCGGCCGGATGGCCCTCTTCGAGCGCGGCCGCCACCAGCGTGGAGTACAGCTGGACGAGCCCGACCACCTCGCGATTGACCTCGGCGGACCGCCGCATCATCTCCACCGGCGTCTCCTCCGGGTCCGCCGGTGGTCGCTTGCCGCCCTGACGCTCGGACTCGCGATACACCTCAACGAGCAGCTCTTCGAGCGAGCCGAAGTAGTGCGCGAGCGCGGCGTGCGTCACGCCGACCTCCTTCGCGATCGCTCGCATGCTCGTGCGGTCCGACCCGCGCTGCGCGAACACCTCGATCGCCCGGTCGAGGATCTCCTGCCGGCGGGCGACGCCTTTCGCGTACGACCCGCGCGGCGGGGGCGGATTCGGGCTCTCGTCGGGCATACCGGCATCCTATCGAATAAAACCTCCACGTGGAGGTTTTGTGTTATCGTGAGTGCGCGGCCATGCCGCCATGGTCATCGACGACACGAAGGAGCACTACCGATGCCGGTTCAGACATCCGTCC
>NZ_JBFUFC010000359.1:0-1863 GCF_056403635.1 Microbacterium sp. P2_F9
GCGCCGATCCGGCTGTCCATCGCCTCGGTCGCGCTCGGCAGGTCKCCGCCGAGCTTGCGGGCGTCGACGACGAGCACGATGTGGCGCGGGCCGGACCCGGCCTCGACGGGCGGCAGGCGCACCGACCGCTCGATCCCCTCCAGCGCGCGCCCGAACGCCCCGGCGAGCGCGATCACCGGATCGCGCAGCCACGAGCGGCGGGTGAACGGTGTGGCGAGCGCCGCGAGCGGCTTCGGGATCATCAGCATCCGGTCGGTCATGCCGTCGCGATGGTAGTTCGGATGCTCGGGGCTGAGTCGCAGCCAGTGCAGCAGCTCCTTTGCGACGCTCGGCCGCGAGGCGGTGTACGCCACGCCGAGGCGCACCAGGCGCGTCATCGCTCCGTTGTCGAGTTCGCGCACGCCCAGCCACGTCGGCAGGGCGGGCGGCGTCCAGTTCAGGGCCCCGAGCGCTCCGCGGAAGACGCGACGCGCGAGCACGYCTTGCACTGTGTAGGGCGAGGTACTCGGCGTGTCCAGCACACGGATGCGCAGCACCGGATCCTCGGGGTCGGCCGGTCCGTCCAGCGGCAGCTCGTCGAGCCGGCTCAGCGCATCGAGCGGCTGCACGTCGATCGAGCAGCCGACGGCCGCGGCCGCGACGGCCAGGCTCTCGCACCAGGCGCCGAGGGCGAGCACGAGGTCGCGGAACGATGGATCGCCGGCCGGCAGCGTGCGCGCCGGCACGACCGACACCTCGACGGTGTCGGGCCCGACGATCCTCGGCGCCCACGGCTGCGTGTTGTGCGCGGAGGGCGAGCGGCTCGCGATCAGCAGCAGGGCGGCGATGTCGGTGGCGCTCATCCGGTCCTCCGGGAGTAGAAGGTGTAGCCGTGCAGCGGCGTGCCGCCGAAGCGTTCGAACTGCCGGGCCGAGCCGATGTTGTCGTGGCCCACATACGTGCTGCGCAGCAGACGGTAGCCGCCCGCGGCGAGATTCGCCTGCAGCTGCCGACTGAGCAGGCTGAGGATGCCGCGGCCCTGCCGCGCCGGGTCGGTGCCCTGGATGATCAGGATCGCCTCGCGCCGGTAGCGCGCGCGGGTCAGCAGCAGCTGCAGTCGGCGGTGCAGCCGCATCCGCCCGCCGATGCGCTGCAGGAAGAGGGTGATGTCGGGGACGACCAGCACGAACGCGACTGCCTCGCCCGAGCCGGCGTCGCGGGCCAGCAGCAGGAGGCGCTCGTCGAGCAGGTAGGCGAGCCCGTCGGTCGCCGCGGCCATCTCGTCGGGCGTGATCTCGGTGTAGTACGGCAGTGCGGCGAAGGAACGATTCAGCAGCGCGAGCAGCTCGGGGATCACTTCATCGACGCGGCGCCGCGAGCCGTACTCGAGACGCAGCCCTGCGGCGGCCCACTCCGCAGCGCTCACGCCCGGCGTGCTCCGCGTCGGCACCACCCAGGTGTCCGACTCCCACAGCCGCTCGAACCCGGCCGCCTCGTAGATGCCTGGGTAGCTCGCGGGGTTCCACGCGGAATCGACGAAGCCGCGCTCCGCGAACCCGCTGGTGATCACTCCCCCGGCCTGGTTCGGCAGCAGCGAGACCGGGCCGACCAGCTGCTCCCGCCCCGCCGCGCGCTCCTCGATCGCAGCGAACAGGGTCGTCGCGGCCGCGGCGTCGGCGAATTCCGTGGCGCCGAAGAGCAGCGAAGGGGCCCCCAGTCGGGCATCGAGCCGCGGATCCGTGTGCACCGTGGAGCGGGCGACCGCCCGGCCCCGCGCATCCCGCACCAGCAGGTGCTCGATCGGCTGCGGAATCGCGGCGCGGCCGGTGCACCAGTCGCGCATGCTCGTCTCGAGCAGCGGCACGGCGAGGGCCTGTGGGTGCA
>NZ_JBFUFC010000360.1:0-1823 GCF_056403635.1 Microbacterium sp. P2_F9
GTTCGTACGAGGCCGCGTCGTCCAGCTCCAGGTCTTCGAGCACGAGCTTCTCGCCGCGGTTGGCCTCGATGTTGTCGAGCGCGTCGTCGATGATCGTGAGGTTGCGCAGCCCCAGGAAGTCCATCTTGATCAGTCCGAGCGACTCGCAGGCCGGGTAGTCGAACTGCGTGACGATCTGGCCGTCCTGCTCCCGCTTCATGATCGGGATGATGTCGATGAGGGGCTCGCTCGACATGATCACACCGGCCGCGTGCACGCCCCACTGGCGCTTCAGGTTCTCCAGGCCCACCGCGGTGTCGAAGACCGTCTTGGCCTCGGCATCCGTCTCGATCAGGGCACGGAATTCGGATGCCTCTTTGAAACGCGGGTGCTCACGGTCGAACATGCCCTCCAGCGGCATGTCCTTGCCCATCACCGCGGGGGGCATCGCCTTGGTGAGCTTCTCGCCCATGCTGAAGGGGAAGCCGAGCACCCGGCCGGCGTCCTTGAGCGCCTGCTTGGCCTTGATGGTGCCGTAGGTGACGATCTGCGCGACGCGTTCGTCGCCGTACTTCTCGGTGACGTACTGGATGACCTCGCCACGGCGCCGGTCGTCGAAGTCGACGTCGAAGTCGGGCATCGACACACGCTCGGGGTTGAGGAACCGCTCGAAGATGAGGCCGTGCTTGAGCGGATCGAGGTCGGTGATCTTCATGGCGTAGGCCGCCATCGAACCGGCGCCGGAGCCGCGGCCCGGACCCACTCGGATGCCGTTCTCCTTGGCCCAGTTGATGAAGTCGGCGACGACGAGGAAGTACCCAGGGAAGCCCATCTGGGCGATGACCGTGGCCTCGTAATCGGCCTGCGCCCGGACCTCGGTGGGGATGCCCGCGGGATACCGCTCGCCCAGGCCCTTGTCGACCTCTTTGACGAACCAGGACTCCTCGGTCTCGCCGTYCGGGACGGGGTAGCGCGGCATGTAGTTCGCGGCGGTGTTGAACTCGACGTGGCAGCGCTCGGCGATGAGGAGCGTGTTGTCGCACGCGTCGGGGTGATCGCGGAAGATCTGCCGCATCTCCGCGGCGCTCTTGACGTAGTAGCCGTCGCCGTCGAACTTGAAGCGCTTCGGGTCGTCGAGCGTCGACCCGGACTGCACGCAGAGGAGGGCCGCGTGGCTGCCGGCATCGTGCTGGTGTGTGTAGTGCAGGTCGTTCGTGCCGACCAGCGGGATCTGCAGGTCCTTCGCGATGCTCAGGAGGTCGGTCATCACGCGCCGCTCGATCGACAGCCCGTGGTCCATGATCTCGGCGAAGTAGTTGTCCTTGCCGAAGATGTCCTGGAACTCCGCGGCAGCGGCACGCGCGGCGTCGTACTGCCCCAGGCGCAGGCGCGTCTGCACCTCGCCGGACGGGCAGCCCGTGGTCGCGATGAGCCCGCGCGAATACGTCTGCAGCAGCTCGCGGTCCATGCGCGGCTTGAAGTAGTACCCCTCCAGGCTGGCGCGCGAGGACAGGCGGAAGAGGTTGTGCATCCCCTCGGTCGTCTCCGACAGCAGGGTCATGTGCGTGTAGGCGCCGGAGCCGGAGACGTCGTCGTCGTTCTGCTCGGGCGTGCCCCATCGCACCCGCGCCTTGTCGGCGCGGTGGGTGCCCGGGGTCACGTAGGCCTCGATGCCGATGATCGGCGTGATCCCGGCGTCCTTCGCGCTCTTGTAGAACTCGTAGGCGGCGAAGGTGTTTCCGTGGTCGGTGACGGCGATCGCAGGCATCCCCAGCCGGACCGCCTCCTGCACCATCGGACCGATGCGCGCCGCGCCGTCGAGCATCGAGTACTCGCTGTGCACG
>NZ_JBFUFC010000361.1:0-1815 GCF_056403635.1 Microbacterium sp. P2_F9
CACGTCGACAGCCCGGTCGGTCAGGTGGGTCCGGACCTGGGCGATCGCGCCCCGGAACCGTGCCGGAAAAGACGCGGCCGCGCGGTTCGGCCGCCGCGGGAACGGCACCTTGTCGACGATCAGCAGCTCGTAGCCGCGCAGCGGCACCAGGCGGGCTTCGAGCCCCTCCCGCGTGCCGAGGACGAGCACGTGCGCGTCAGGTTCGCGCTCGCGCAGCGCATCGGCGACGGCGAGGAGCGGATTGACATGCCCCGCAGTGCCACCACCGGCCAGAAGGTACGTCGTCACCTGGACGAGACTACTTGCGCACGCGGGCGACGACGCACCGCGGCATCCGTCTTCGCGGGCAGCGTGCGGGCGAACGACAGCAGCACGCCGCAGGCGAGGAGGACGGACAGCAGCGACGTGCCGCCCTGCGACATGAACGGCAGCGGCACCCCGAGCACGGGGAACACCCGCAGGACGACGCCGATGTTGATGAGGGCCTGACCGACGATCCACACCGTGATGGCGCCGGCCACGATGCGCACGAACGGGTCGTGGGTCTTGCGGATGACGTGGAACGCCCCGACCGCGAAGAGCGCGAAGAGCCCGAGCACGACGATGCAGCCGATCAGGCCGAGCTCTTCACCGACGATCGCGAAGATGTAGTCGTTCGCGGCGGCGGGAAGCCAGTCGTACTTCTCCTTCGAGCCGCCGAGGCCTACTCCGAAGATGCCGCCCCCGGCGAGCCCCCAGATGCCGTGCAGCGGCTGGTAGCAGTCGCCGAAGTAGTCGGCGAGGCAGTTCGGGTTGAGGAAGCTCAGGATGCGGCGCACGCGGTCGGGGCTGGTCGCCGCGAACACGACAGCCCCGAGCACGCCGAGCATGGCGGGCAGGATGAACAGCCGCAGCTTCACCCCGGAGAAGAAGAGCGCTCCGAGGGCAACGAGGGCGATGATCATCGCCGTGCCCATGTCGCGGCCGGCCATGACGGTGGCGAGCACGAGCACGGTGACCGGCACGAGCGGGATCACGACGTGGGTCCACGACCCGAGGAGCGTCTGCTTGCGGAACAGCACGTACCCGACCCACAGCGCGAGGGTGAGCTTGAGGAACTCCGAGGGCTGGGCCTGGAGTCCCGCCACCACGATCCAGTTGCGGTTGCCGTTCGCCTCGACGCCGATGCCGGGCACGAAGACGAGCAGCTGGAAGAGGATCGCCGCGATCAGCGCCGGCCACGCCACCTTCTTCCAGAWCGCGATGGGGAGGCGGCTGGCGATGAACATCAGCGGGATGCCGAGCACGGCGAACATCGCCTGCTTGAGCACGGCCTCATAGGGCGGCTGGCCCGCCGCGGTCGCGGTAGCCGATGTCGCCGAGAGGATCATCACGAGACCGAAGAAGGTCAGCAGCAGCGCCGTCGAGGTGATGAGCAGGAACTCGCTCGGGACCGGCGCGAACACCTTGCCGAGCGACACGCGGGCGGCCAGGCCTCGGCGGCCTTTCGGGTCAGGCGGGATCTGGCCCGGTCGGGTCGGGGCGGTGGTCGTGCTCGCCATCGTTGCCCCCTGCGATCCGTTCCCTCACCGCGGCCGCGAAACGCCGGCCTCGGTCTGCGTAGGACGCGAACTGATCGAAGGATGCGGCGGCGGGGGCGAGCAGCACGACGTCCCCGTCACGTGCGATCCCGGCCGCCAGTTCAACGACCCGTGCCATGACATCCCCAGTCTCAGCGCCGTCCACCTCGAACACGGGCACCGCGGGCGCGTGTCGCGAGAACGCCGCCACGACCGGCGCGCGATCGAGGCCGATCACGATCGCGGCCTTCGCGCG
>NZ_JBFUFC010000362.1:0-1811 GCF_056403635.1 Microbacterium sp. P2_F9
TCGGCGATGATGACGAGCTCCTTGCCGTCCTGGATCACCTTGTCGACGATCGGCAGAAGGTCCATGATGTTCGAGATCTTCCGATTCGCGATCAGGATGTACGCGTCCTCGAAGACGGCTTCCTGGCGCTCCGGGTCGGTCACGAAGTAAGGGTTGATGAAGCCCTTGTCCAAACGCATGCCAGAGACCTGAGACACCGACGGGGTCCTGGAGAACGTCCCGACCTCGACAACAATGGCGCCTTCCTTGCCGACCTTGTCGATCGCCTCGGCGATCAGGTCGCCTATCTCGCTATCGCCGGAGGACACCAACGCCGTGGCGGCAATCTCCTCCCTCGAGGTCACCTCGCGGGCGTCCTCGAGGAGCTGGTCGTTGATGGCCTTGACAGCCTTCTCGATGCCCTTCTTGAGCGAGATGGGGTCGGCTCCGGCTGCGACGTTGCGCAGGCCTTCGCGAACGAGCGCCTGAGCCAGGACGGTAGCCGTCGTGGTGCCATCGCCGACGACGTCGTCAGTCTTCTTGGCGACCTCCTTGACGAGCTCCGCGCCGATCTTCTCGAACGGGTCGTCGAGCTCGATCTCCTTGGCGATCGAAACGCCGTCGTTCGTGATCGTGGGAGCGCCCCACTTCTTCTCGAGCACGACGTTGCGGCCGCGGGGGCCCAGTGTCACCTTGACTGCGTCGGCCAGAATGTTCAGGCCGCGCTCGAGGCCACGGCGGGCCTCCTCATCGAAAGCGATGATCTTTCCCCGGCCGGGTGCCCGGGTCGATGGAACGACGGCAGCAGTGGTCGACCCCGCCGCGTCCGTACCTGTGGCAACGATAGGCCCAAGTGCCACCGCAGACTCCGCTTCTGCTGGGTCGCCTATCGTTTCCTGAACCCCAAACGGGTCAAGTGTGGTGATACGCGCACGCAACGCGGCCGCTTGGTCGACTCGACCGAGCATCTCAAGGTTTCTTGCGCGTACTTCGAGAACTGCGTTTAGCGCGTCTGTCTGGCTTGCCATCGTTCGTCACCTCCCCTACCGATATTGTCCCGTCGGTGTAGTCCTTCATCAGCGATTCGGCCATCAGGCGATCCGCGCGAGTCGGCCAGTTTGAGGTCAGCAACCCGTTCAAGATTCTCGCGCCCTCCACAACTAGACCCGGATCGCCGGATCTGATCCACTCAGCGGCTTTCCCATATCGCTCAAATCCGTGTGAGCGGGCGCCGTGAGCGCGTGTGATCGCGTTCCCCTGTGCTGCAACCATGCTGGCGACGATTGCGCCCAGCAGTGCAAGGACGGCAGCGATGAATGTGGCAACAGCGCCTGGATCACCCGCTGCCCACGCCACGAAGTCAGCCCAAGGCCCGGCCGACACCGCAGTAGGTGTGGTCGGCGAGGGCGTCGGATTCACGGGCAAGAGCCTATCGGCCGACCCGACGCTCAGGTCACGCGTCAGGTCCCGGTCGCGAGGCGAAAGTCGCTGGACGATCGTTCATCAGCAAGGCGATTCTCCGATGTGCTCTCCCCGGCCCACAGGGTTCCTGTTGTGTTGGGCGAGCATAGAGATCATGGCTGACTCAATCAGTCGCGGCGATTGGAGCGCGTAACGAGCTCAACCCGACGTCGGGCCGGATGCCCGCAAAGGGATCCGAATCAACGCCCTCGCCCCGCTCGCGACCGGCCGCTTGCGCGGCGTTGCGCGCATGTGGATGCGCGGTGAGTTCCTATCCCTCGGCGTCATCCTCCGGCGATTGGAAGGACCCCGCCACGAGCGCATCGACAAAGGCGGGGTAGAGGTTGTCCCACTCGATCTCTGAACAGACC
>NZ_JBFUFC010000363.1:0-1802 GCF_056403635.1 Microbacterium sp. P2_F9
TCGATGGTCGGTGCGTGGTCGTCTCCGCCGTGCGCGACAAGTCGGGCGTCGCGGCCGAGGCCGCCGCCGCCGGTTTCCCGAATGTCGCCCCCGAGGCGCGGCCGATCGTCTGGCTGCCCGACTCCTACACGTGGCTCGCCCTGGCGCGCGCCGACGGCGCGACCGCCGTGCCCGAGGTGGGAACCAGCGTCGGCTCGTCCAACATCGTGCTCGCGATGCCGGCTCCCCTCGTCGAGTCGATCGGCTGGGATGCCAAGCCCCCGACGTGGGGCGACGTGTTCGACGCCGCCGCGGACAAGGACCTGTGGGGCGACCTCGGCCATCCCGAGTGGGGCGCCTTCAAGCTCGGCAAGACGAGCCCGGTGGTCGCGACATCCGGCGAAGCGGCGATGTTCGCGTCCTTCGGAACGGCCTCGGGCGATCTCGCCGGCCTCACCGTCAAGGCTGTCGAAGACCCCAAGGTGCAGGACACCGTGCGCGAGCACGAGCTCGCCACCAGCCACTACATGGCCACGCCCGAGCACTTCCTCTGGCATGCACGTCAGGCCGACGACAAGGGCTCGGTCGCGGACTTCCTCTCGGCCGTCATCGTCGACGAGAAGTCCGTCTGGGACTACAACCGCGGGATCACCAGCCGCGACGGCGTGACCCGCGTCGAGGGCGCGCCGCCGGAGGAGAAGCTCGTTCCGATCTATCCCACGGATGGCTTCTACGGCGCCGACAACCCCGCCGTCGTGCTGACCGGTGACTGGGTCGACGAGAACGAAGCCGACGCCGCAGCGGACTTCATCCGCTACGCCGGCACCGTGCAGGGCCAGGAGATCGTCCGCGCGTCCGGTTATCGCGACCTCAACCGCACGCCGGATGCCGGCGTGGCAGACGTCGCGCAGCTCCCTGCAGATCCCCAGGGCGTCCTTCCGCTGCCGGAGCAGGATGTCGTGGCCGCGGTCAACACCGCGTTCCCCGACGTTCGCAAGCGCGCTCAGGTGCTGTTCCTGATGGACGTCTCGGGCTCGATGGACGAGCCGATCTCGGCCAGCGACACCAAGCTGTCCGCGGCCAAGTCCGCCATCGCGAAGGCGCTCGACCACTTCACGGCCGGCGACAGCGTCGGACTCGCCGCGTTCGCGCAGAGCCCTGATGGCGCCATGGTGCCGGGCAACGTCTCGCCGATGGCCGAGATCGTGACGAACCACGACGCGCTCCTCGGGGCGCTCGGCGGTCTGCAGTCGATGGGCGACACCCCGCTGTACCAGGCCGTCGACACCTTCGCGGCGCAGCAGGCGGGTTCGTGGTCGTCCGACCGCATCACCGCGATCGTGCTGCTCAGCGACGGCAAGAACGACACACCCAACGGTCCGACGATCGGCGCCGAGCAGATGCTCGCTGATCTCCAGGCGATGCATCACGACACCCCGGTGCTCATCTTCACCCTCGCCTACGGAGCGGATGCCGACGTCGCCACGCTGCAGTCGATCTCGAGTGCGACCGGCGCGCACTACTACGACGCCACCGACCCGACCAAGCTCACCGCCGTGCTCGGAGACCTCGTCACGAGCTTCTGATCCGGCTCGGCCGGCAGCGGCAGGTCAACGGGGCCAGGCGTCGGCGAGCTTGACGAGCAGGCGGGCGAGTTCGGCGCGCTCGTCGTCGGTGAAGGCGGCGAGCGCGGAGTCGACCGCCTCGCGCCGCTCGCCGCGGAACCCCCGGACGATCGCGCGTCCCTGATCGGTCAGCGCGATGCGCGTGCGCCGGGCGTCGTCGGGGTCGGCCTCGCGCTGCACGAGCCCGAGCTCGACCCC
>NZ_JBFUFC010000364.1:0-1776 GCF_056403635.1 Microbacterium sp. P2_F9
AGACGAAGCGGCGGGCGCGGGGCGTGGGTGGCCGCCGTTCCTCGCCCCGGCGATCCGCGCGACCTCCGGCTTCCGCACCGAAGTGCGCACGTTCCTCGCCGAGTGCACGACGCTCGGGATCGATCCACGCCGGCTCGCCGAACTCGGCGCACAGCACGAGCTGGTGGCATGGCAGGCGATGGCGTCGTTCTTCGGCGAATACCTCGAGGTGCGCGCGCGGATGCGCGGCGCCCACCGCGACGCAGCCGGGCTGGTCCTCGAGGCCGGCCGCATCCTCCGATCGGCCCCGCCTGGCGCGGCGGCGCTCGGGGCGTTCGCCGGCGTCGCCGCCGTGCTCGTCGACGATGCGCAGGAGCTGACCCTCGGAGGTGTGGAGCTGCTCGAAGCGTGCGCGGCACGCGGGATCGCTGTGCTCGCCTTCGGCGATCCGGATGTCGGCTCCGGCGCCTTCCGCGGCGCGACGCCGGAGAACTTCGCCCGCGTGGCATCCGGGCTCGGCATCGCCGGCGTGCTGGTGCACCCGCATCGGGGCTCGGCCGCCCAGGGCGACCTGGTGCGCCAGATCACCCAGCGGATCGGTGCGAGCGGCGTCGTGCAGCACCGAGCGGCGCCGGTCGGAGTGGCCGCCGACGACTCGGTGCGCGCGTTCGCCCTGCGATCAAGGGCCGAGGAGTTCGACGCGATCGCCAGGCTCCTGCGGGAGCGGCACGTCCGTGATGGCGTGCCGTGGGCGCAGTGCGCGGTGATCGCCCACGACACCCGGCAGGTGTCGGCGCTCGAGACCGAGCTGACCGCGCGTGACGTCCCGGCCCGCGCCAGCGGGTCGGGACAGGCGCTCGGGGCCATCGCGCCGGTGCGCGACCTCCTGGGGCTCATCGAGCTGGCCGGGCGCGACGACGCCACCTGGAGCTGCGAAGAGGCGGCTGATGCGCTGCTCGGGGTGTGCGGGCGGCTCGACCCGGTCGAGCTCCGGCGGCTGCGATCGGCGCTGCGGCACCGCGAGCTCGCCGAGGGAGGCGAGCGCGGAGGACGGGATCTGCTGCTCTCCGCGCTGCGCACACCGCTCGAATTCGAGCTCGTCGACACACGCGAGGCGCGTCGCGCCGCCACCCTGGCGCACACGCTGACCGTCCTCCGCACCGAGCGAGCCCGCGGCGCCACGATCCACGAGCTGCTGTGGACGGCCTGGGAGCGGAGCCGCCTCGAGCGCGCCTGGAGTGAGCAGGCTCGCGCGCATGGGCCGATCGCGGCGCAGGCGAACCGCAATCTCGATGCTGTCGTCGCGCTCTTCCAGGCGGCGAAGCGCTACGTCGAGCGCGGGCTCGATGCGGATCCGGGCGCGTTCGTGCGCGGCATCCTCGACACCGCCGTCGCCGAGGACCGTCTCGACTCGCCGGTCCCCGATCAGGCAGTGCGCGTCCTCACCCCGGCGGGGGCGCTCGGACTCGAATTCGACACCGTGATCGTGGCCGGCGTCCAGGACGGCGTCTGGCCCAACACCCGCCTGCGGGGCAGTCTGCTGGACACCTGGCGACTGTCGGATGCCGCATCCCGCGACGCGGGCGACACGACGCCCCCCGGCATCCTGGATCGTCGCCGTTCGGCGATGCACGACGAGCTGAGGCTGTTCGTTCGTGCGCTGTCGCGCGCCAGACGCGAGCTGGTCGTCACCGCGGTCGACGACGACGACACCGGGCCGAGCGTGTTCTTCGAATTCCTGCCGGATGCGCTCCCCGCGACGCGCGCGATGGAGCATCCGCTGTCGCTGCGCGGGCT
>NZ_JBFUFC010000365.1:0-1770 GCF_056403635.1 Microbacterium sp. P2_F9
ACACCAACGGGCTGATCCGCGACTTCTACCCCAAGGGCACGAACTTCAACACGATCACCGACGCCGACCTCGCCGACACGCAACGACTGCTCAACATCCGACCCCGCAAGACCTTGCTCTTCGCGACACCTGCCGAAACACTCGACACGTACATCCGAGACGTTGCACTGACAGATTGAAACCGCCCGGTGGTTTCGCGTGAACCGGGTGGTTTCGCCGTGGGATTCGTCGCGGCTCGGCATCCGGTCCCCATGGGAAAGGGAGCGGACTGAGTCAGTCCGCTCCCCTCTCCCGGTCAATCGGAGGTGCAGGCCTTCCCGTCGAGCCAGAAGATCCACGGCTGTTCGGCGGAGCCCTTTCCGCTCAGTACGACGTCGGGCGCCTTTCCGGACTTGGATGCGCCGTTCGCCGTGAGGGTCACCACGTGACCGGCCTGGCTGACGGTGGCGCGCGTGGCCTTGGTGGCCTTCTGGTCGCCGGACCATACGAATGACAGCGGCAGCCCGGTCGCACCGTCGACGTGGAGCTTGGCCGAGAACGCGTTGCCTGCACCCGCCGCATCCCAGCTCACGTGGCAGTCGAGAGGGTCGATCGGCGGCTCGGCGAATTCGATGAGCTCATGCGCCTGTTCGACGAACCACTGACCCGCCGCAGGGTCCTCGATGMCGCGCTCGGGGTCGAGCGGGCCTCCCGTGCCGCGATAGCACTGGCCGTCCGACTCGCCGGGGACTTTGATCCACAGGTAAGCATCGATGAGTGCGTCACCCGTGCTGGTCGTCGGCAGCGCCCCGAGTCCGCGCTCGG
This sequence comes from Microbacterium sp. P2_F9, assembly GCF_056403635.1. Classification (NCBI taxonomy): domain Bacteria; kingdom Bacillati; phylum Actinomycetota; class Actinomycetes; order Micrococcales; family Microbacteriaceae; genus Microbacterium; species Microbacterium sp. P2_F9. The sequence goes on from NZ_JBFUFC010000365.1 coordinate 805, forward strand.
GCGGGTTGCACCACACCTGGGGGTCGGCGCCCGCCGGCGCACCCGGGTACGCCGCGGCCGGACCCGACCATGGGCCCTCTCCGTTGCGGCTGGTGTCGAGGACGAAGTGCGCCTGGGTCGCCGGGTCGCGTGTGACGCCCGTCTGCGCATACGCCTTGGCGTACTCGGCGTCCGAGAGCCCCCACGTCGAGAAGTCCGACGGGTTGGCGGGGTAGTACTGGCTCGCGCACCACCCTGGCTCCCACCAGGAGTTCACCGACAGGTTGATGCAGTCCGAGATCCAGGTGCCGTACTTGGCGAGCCGTTCGGTCTCGACGTAGTTCGACGCGTTGAGGAAGAACCCTTCGGCCCGCTGGACACCCGCCCTGATGAGGCGATCCGAGATATCGCCGACGCCGAGCCAGCCGCTGTGCGTGCCGTCGAGATAGACGGATGTCGCTGCCGACCCGCCGAGCGCGTCGACGGCGTAGTTGAGCTGGGCGAAACGATCGGCCGCAGCAGTGGCGGCATCGGCGTCGGCCGGCCGGCACCACTCGTGGTCGCCGTTGATGGTCGTGTAATGCGGAATGATGCCGAGGCCATCGGGCTCCAGGATCACGGTCGCCGGGCGGCCGCCGATGCCGGCGACGAGCCMGTCGATCCACGCCTCGTAGTCGGCGGTGCTGGCCGCCCCGCCCGCGGAGTACTGCGCGCAGTCGCGGAACGGCAGGTTGTACGCGACCAGGACCGGCATCGCGCCCACTTCGCTGGCGCGGTCGACGTAGCGGCGCGCCGCGGTCTCGACTTCGGCAGGCGTGCCTTTCGTGAACCACTCCGCGGATGGGATGCTCCCCAGCAGCTGGGCGTCGTCGCGGGCCCGTCCGTCGAGCGATTGCGCCGCCTCGAGGGTGGTGCTGAACGGATTGACGAACAGCGTCGAACCGGCGAGGCCGGGTTCCGCGCCCGCGGCGGCGGTCGCGCCTAGCG
>NZ_JBFUFC010000366.1:0-1754 GCF_056403635.1 Microbacterium sp. P2_F9
CCCCGCGACGCGCGCGATGGAGCATCCGCTGTCGCTGCGCGGCCTCGTCGCCCTCCACCGGCGCGCCTTGACGGACCCCGCCGCGCGCGGGCGTGGCAGGGCGGCGGGACAGCTCGCACTGCTGGCCGACGCCGGGGTCGCGGGCGCGGCGCCGGGGGAGTGGTACGGGATCGCGCCGCTGACTTCGACGGCGCCGCTGCGCGATCTGCACCAGGAGGACGTCCGCGTGTCTCCGTCGCGGCTGCACACCCTCGAGGAATGCGAGCTCAACTGGGTGATCGGCGACCTCGGCGGAGACCCCGGTGGCACCACCGCCGGCCTCGGGACGATCATCCACGCGGCTCTCGAGCATTCCGACGGATCCGACGAGGCGGCGCTGTGGGCCACCGTCGAGGCGCGCTGGGGCGAGCTGACCTTCGAGGCGCCCTGGCGCGAGCGTGCGGAGTTGACCCGGGCACGCGACCTCGTGCGACGGCTGCACCTGTACCTGCGTCGCTTCGAGGCCGCCGGCGGCGCCCTGGTGGAGGCGGAGCCGCACTTCGAAGTGGCGATCCCGCTCGGCGACGACGAGGCCTTCGAGCACGGGGCGATCCTCTCCGGCTACATCGACCGCGTGGAGCTCACGCCCGAGGGAGCGGTCGTGATCCTCGACCTGAAGACGGGCAAGAACGAGCCGCAGAGCGACGCGCGGGTGCTCGACAACCCGCAGCTTTCCGCCTACCAGCTCGCGTTCGAATCCGGGGCGATCTCGGCCGCGGAGGGGCGTGCGTCCGGGGGAGCGAAGCTGCTCGTGCTGCGACCCACCGCGCAGAAGGCCGACTACGCGACGCCGTGGCAGCCGCCGTTCGACGACGAGCGTCGCGCCGCCTTCTTCGAGCGCATCCGCGACGCGGTCGGCGTGATGCGCGGCACGGCGTTCCGCGCACCATACGAGGAGCACTGCCGGGATGAGCACTCGTACGGCCTCTGCCGCATCCACACGGTCGCGGCGGTGAGCGCCTCGTGACCCTGTCCGCCGCGGCGATCGCCGCCGCCCTCGGGCAGTTCCCTCCTACGGTCGAGCAGACCGCGGTCATCGAAGCGCCCCTCGCGCCGGCCCTCGTCGTGGCGGGCGCGGGCAGCGGCAAGACCGAGACGATGGCAGGACGCGTGGTGTGGCTGGTCGCGAACGGGATCGTCCGCCGGGACGAGGTGCTGGGGCTCACCTTCACGCGCAAGGCCGCCGGTGAGCTTGCGGAGCGGATCCAGCGCCGCCTGCACCGTCTCTCCGAGTTCGAGCGGCGCGGCCTGCTCCCGCACCTCCCGGTGCTGCACGCGGAGGGCCGCCTCGACGTGTTCGCCCGCATCGAGCGGGACGGCGACCAGACGCAGCGCCTCGCCGCGCTCGACGCGCTCGCGATGGAGGTCGCCGCAACGCCGCCCGCGGGGGAGGACGACTCTGACCGCCTGCTGCACCGGCCTGCCGTGTCGACCTACAACAGCTTCGCCGATCAGATCGTCCGTGAGCATGCGGTGCGGATCGGGCGGGATGCCGAGGCCGCGGTGCTGTCGGAGTCCGCGGCCTGGCTGCTCATGCGGCGGGTGGTCTTCGCCGCCGACGACCCCCGGCTGGAGACCCGCGGCGAGGCGCTGCGCAGCATCATCGACGCCGCGCTGCGGATCGCCCGCGACGGGGTCGACAACCTGATCGACTTCGATGCGCTGGCCGCGTTCCCCGAACGGTTCGCGGACGTGCTCGACCGGCCGTCGGACAG
>NZ_JBFUFC010000367.1:0-1754 GCF_056403635.1 Microbacterium sp. P2_F9
GCCCGTGGATGTGCCCGAGGGCCACGTAGTCGGGTCCTTCGAACACCGACAGCGGCACGAGGTCGACGCCACCCTGCTGGATGTCGCGCTCCAGCCCCGGCGTCTGCTCGACGCCGGCGGCGAAGCAGTGCGAGATCGCGACAGACCGGCCGCCGCGCTCGACGAGGTCGTCGCGGACGAGCCCCATCGCGTACGCGAGCGCCTGGTGCTGCGAGCGCAGCTCGGTGTCGGGCCAAAGGTGCCGGACGAGGGCGGGCTCGAGGAACGGGAGTCCGTAGAAGTGCACCGGACCGTGCTCGTCCTCGATCGATACCGGAGTGCCGACGGTGAGCGGGTCGGTGATGACATGGATGCCGTCGCGCAGCAGCCCGGACTGGAAGCCGAGGCGTGCCGCCGAGTCGTGATTGCCGCTCGTGACGATGACGGCGGCTCCGGCATCCGAGATCCCGCGCAGCGCGCTGCTCAGCACGCCGTAGCAGGCCGCGGCCGGCGCGGCGGAGTCGAAGACGTCGCCCGCGATGATCACCACATCGACCGAGTGCTCGCGGACCTGCGCGGCGAGCGTCTCGAGCACGCCGCGCAGCGCATCGAGGGTGGAATGGCCGTGGAACGACCGCCCGATGTGCCAGTCCGACGTGTGGAGGATCCGCATGCCACTCACGGTATGCGCGGCCCCCGACATCGCCGCTGAGGCCCACCGTGGGAAGCCGATCCTGCCACGAGGGGTCAGGGACGCACGTCGTCGTGGGTCACGACGCGGCTGAGTTCAACTCCCCCTCCAGAGAGTGCCCAGAAGTGCACGCGGCGCGCAGCAGGGGTGCGCTGCTCGATCGCGGCGCGATAGCACTTGGCCCCGTCGCCGCGGACGAGATCGGGATCCGCACCGCCGTCGCCCGAGCGGAGGGCGTGGAGTTCTCGGCCCGGGATCTGGCGGATGCGGCCGGTGACGGCATCCACCACCGCTCTCATCGCCTTGTCGAACTGCCCTTCATCGAGAGGAGCCAGGGATGCCGCGAACTCAGGTCCCACTTCGAAGTCGGCGAGCGGCCAGGACTCCCGCTCGGTCGGCTCGACACGGTCGACCCACGCGAGGTAGACCTCGTGATGCACCCACGCCTCGTCCGTCGCCCACCTTGCCCGACGATCGCCGCGACCCTCCGTTGGTGCGACCGGAGCCGCGCGCCGCGCTTCGCGCAGCGCCTGCGTCCCCTGACGTCGTTGGTCCTTTAGTTCTTTGAGCTGCCGCTCGAGCTCGCCGCGCTCCGCCAGCTCCTCACGCAGCCGCGTCTCTGCTCCACTCGCCAGAGCGCGCAGCCGGCTGAGCTGCGAATCGTCGGCGCCCGCCTCGGTGAGCCGGCGCTCGAGCTCGGCGGTCCGGGCCCGTTCGGTCGCGAGCTGCAGCTGCGTGGTCTGCAGCGCGGTCCCCGGGGCTGCGGCGAGCACGGACTCGACCGCGACCGGTTCGGGTTCGACGACCGCTTCAGGCGCCGACGCGATGATCCGCCGGCCCGGCCCAGGCATCGGCCGCGCCGCTCGTGCGAGGCTCGGTTCCGGAAGGACGGATGCCGCGGCCTCCCCTCCGCCGACACTCGCACCCGCCGCGGCCTGGACGAGTGCCCCGGCTGTGGCCGGGGCATCCGCTTCTCCCCCACCGGGTCCCGCCGGCGCGGACGCCGCGGCTGACTCATCAAGCGCGGCGAGCTCGGTCGCGGCATCCATTGTCTGCAATTCGAGCGCGCGGCCCTCTGTGAGCC
>NZ_JBFUFC010000368.1:0-1749 GCF_056403635.1 Microbacterium sp. P2_F9
GCGCGCGCCCGGGTCATCCGCCGTCCACAGGGTCGTCGGAAGCTCCCTGCGCAGCACCGGGATCACGTCGGTGGCGAAGCGCTCCAGGATCTCGAGCTGCTGCTCGAACGGGACCGTGGTGGGCAGGCTGATCGACTGGAGCGAGTGGCCCAGCCGGCCATGGAAGCGGGCGATCTTGTCGATCACCTGCTGGGCGGTCCCCACGAGCACCGGACCGTCGGCGACCGCGTGGTCGATATCGCGGTACGGGGTGTTGTTGCCCGGAACGTTGGTCGCGGCGACGAGCGCGTCGTACACCGGGCCGTACTGGCGGACCGCGTCCTGCGAGGTGTCGGCGAGGAACAGCGCGCCGGCGCCGGCCGCGACGTAGTCGCCCCCGGCGACGTGTCCGTGCCGGGCGTACTCCGACCGGTAGTGGTCGGCGAGCACGCCGTACACCTCGAGCGGCTGCAGGGCGTTCGCGCTGAACAGCGGGTCGCCCCACTTGCCGGCGAGCGCGGCGGAGAAGAGCGTCGTCGCCGAGCCGTGCCATACCCGCGGGCTGCCGTCGAACGGCCGCGGCAGAGTGGTGACCTCGTGCAGGGCTCGGGTGAACTCGCCACCCGGCCAGGTCACCTCCTCCTCCTCCCAGAGCGCGCGCAGCACCGCGTACTTCTCCGCGAGCAGCTCCCACTGGTCGTCGATCTCGAGGCCGAACAGCGGGAACTGCGCCGCCTCGTTGCCCTTGCCGATCGTGAGTTCGAGGCGCCCGCGCGACGGCTGATCGATCGTCGCGTAGTCCTCTGCGACGCGCACCGGGTCGAGGATCGGGATGACGGTGACTCCGGAGTCGAGCCGGATGCGGTGCGTCCGCGCGGCGATCGCGCCGAGGAGCACGGTGGGCGACGACGAGAGGAAGTGGCCGGCATGGCGCTCGCCCACGGCGACCGCATCGAAGCCGAGCTCCTCCGCCCGCACCGCCGCTCGCAGGGTCTCATCGAACCTGTCCGCGGGCGAGGACTGCCGCCCGGTGAGCGGGTCGGCACGGTAGGGGATGATGTCCAGCAGCTGGAACCTCACGCGGTCGCCCCCGCCGGCTCGTTGGCGTGCACGCGCGCCAACGGGGTCTTCTCCCCCGCCTCGATGCCGATCGGCAGCCGGTTCTCGGCCGGCGGCAGCGGGCACGTCGCGAAGTCGGTGTATGCGCATGGGAGGTTGACGGCGCGGTTGAAGTCGATCACCGTCGCGCCATCCGCATCGGGGGCAGGGATGCTGAGGCTGCGGTTGGCCGCGTAGGTCGTGAGTCCGCTCGTCGCGTCGGTGAAGAGCACGAGGAGGTCCCCGTGGCCGTGGCCCGGGAACGCGGTCAGCCGGAAGGTTTCGCCGTGCAGGGCGAACTCCAGGTATCCAGGCGCGTCGTAGACATGCTTCAGCCCATCCACCGCCGCCCCTACCTCGGTCGGCCGCGGCACGTCGTATGCCACGAACTGGGCCTGCACCCGCCACCGCGGATTGGGGACGTAGACGGGCGTGCCGTCGTACGTCGCCAAGAAGGGATGGTCGGGGCGGCGAGGGCGGACGATGTCGTGCCCGCCGCGCCGCGCGATCTCGATGACGCCGCCGTCGAAAAGGACGGTCACCCCGCCCCGCTCAGGGACCACCCCGAACTCGTGGCGGCCGGTGAGCACCGTGCCGTCGAGTGTGAGGCGCTCATCGTCGCCCAGCTGGACGACCGGGCCCCCCGGTCCGGTCGACCACTCTCCCGGCAGC
>NZ_JBFUFC010000369.1:0-1737 GCF_056403635.1 Microbacterium sp. P2_F9
CCCCTACGCACGGCGCGCCTCTACTGGTTGAGGATCACGTCCATCTCGGTGAAGAACTGCGAGACCGCGTCGTCGACCGTGATGGTGCCGAAGTTCAGCTCCTCTCCGAGCTGGCGGAACTTCTCGTGAAGGGACCCGTAGCCGGCGATCGGCACCGGCGGGGAGTCGCCCAGACGGTCGGCGATCGAGGCCTCGTAGTCCGCGATCTGCTGGCTCATCTCGTCGAGCTCGGCCGCGTCGCGCGCCGTCTCCGAAGCGGGCAGRCCGCGGTTGGTGCCGAAGATCTCACCGGACTCGGGCGAGTTGATCAGGAAGTCGATCAAGGTCGCGGCAGCGGCAGGGTGCTCCGAGTTGGAAGCGATGGAGTACATCTGAGACGCCTTGAGGTACAGATCCTTTCCGCCCTTCACTGACAGCGGCGGAGCAATCAGCTTGATCTCGTAGCCCTCACCGAGATTGCCGAGGAATCCCGACCCCGAGTTGTCCCATGTGGTGTCACTCGCGCTGAGCGCGCTGTCGAAAGCGGTCAGCGGCTGCACCTCGGTGATGCGCTGCTGCGGCACCACTGATGCGTCCGTGCGCAGGCCGGCGCTCGAGTTCCAGAACTTCGCGAGGCGCTTTTCATCGAAGCCCGGTTCGCCGTCGTCGCTGAACAGGTACGAGCCCTCCGCGCGCAGCTGCAGCTCGAAGTTGGTGAACCGCGTGTTCGGGTCCACGCCGCCCCACACATCGACTCCGGCGGCGGAAGCCGCCGCGCTCACCTCGGCGATCCAGTCGTAGTAGTCGTCCCATGATCCGCCCGAGAACTCCTCGACGCCGAGCTGGTCGAGGAGGGTCGTGTTCAGGAACAGCCCCCACGAGTTCGTCGAGAGGGGCACCGCCGTGGTGACGTCGTCGACGACTCCGGCCTCCAGGACACCCGGTTCGATGCCATCGGTCTGGATGGTCGTGCCCAGGTACGGCTCGAGATCGAGCAGTGAGCCGCTCTGCGAGTACTGGCGAAGGTACGCGAGGTCCATCGTCACGACATCGGGAAGCCCCTTGCTGGCCGCTTCGATCTGGCGCTTCTCCCAGTAATCGGCGGGCGCGAGGAAGAGGACGTCCACGTCGATATTGGGGTTCTGCTCTTCGAAGACGGCGATCGCCTCGTCGTAGAGCGCTGCGCGCACGTCGTTGCCCCAGAACGAGAACGAGATCGACACGTTCTCCTCGGGGTCGACGGTCGCCGCTGGTTCGGGGGCTGCGGAGGCGCAGCCCGACAGTGCGACTGCCGCAGCAAGGCCGGCGCCGATGGTCATGGCGACCGCGCGCCTGTTGGTCAACTTCATTGTCTAGTCCCTCGTCCTCGAGTTCAGGAAACGTTTTCTCACGAAAGCGTAAGAAGAGCGACTTGCGTCGCTTGGCTCCAGTGTGACAAACCGGTTGACCGAATGCAAACCGCAGACTGACCGTGCATTGCCGTAGGTTGTTCGCATGCCCGCCTTTCCCGATGATCGATCGGCCGAGATCTCGGCCGCTCTCGGCGCCCTGCCCAGCGGCACGCCGGTGTCGGAGGTGGCGCGGCGCCTCATGGATCTGTTCACAAGCGGGTCGATCGAGCCCGGCACCCGTCTCCCGCCGGAGCGGCACCTCGCCGCGACTCTCGGCGTGGGCCGCTCCGCCGTGCGAGAGGCGCTCGCCGCCCTCGAGATCCTCGGCATCGTCGATGTGCGACCGGGCTCGGGCACCTACCTGCGG
>NZ_JBFUFC010000370.1:0-1718 GCF_056403635.1 Microbacterium sp. P2_F9
CGAGGGTGCCGCGGACGCGGCATCCGCTCACTCCACCTGGCGGTCGTCGGCGTGCCGGGCGAGCCCGCGGCCGTAGCGCTCGGTGAGCTGCACCATGAGATCGGGCGTCTCGCGGTCGAGGCCGAACACGTAGCCAGGAAAGTCCAGCTCGCGCTGCGCCGCCCAGATCTCTTCATGGCGCTCTGGGGGGAGGATCTGCACCGGCGTGCCGACGGCGACCCACCCGATCGGCACCACCGTCTCGGGCGGCAGCACGGTGCGCAGGTGCACGACGGCGTTGATGCGCACCTCGCATCGGTCGCCGATCCGGGCGCCGTTGAAGATCCGTGTGCCGGTGGCCAGAAACACCTCGTCGCCGATCGTCGCGCCCGAGATGCTCGCCATCGGCCCGACCAGCACATGGTCGCCGATGTGCACGGGATTGGCCGAGGTCGCCCGGATCAGCGCGTTCTCCATGACGATGACGTTCTCGCCGAGGGTGACCGCGCCGCCTTCGGCCGTGATCACGGCGCCATGGAGCACCTGGCAGTCTGCGCCGATGGTCACATCGCCGCTGATGACGGCGGTGGCGGCCACGACCGCGTCGGGATGGATGCGGGGGCTGGCCCCGAGATGCTCGAACTGCACGCAACCTCCTCGGTCAGCGCCAGCGTAGCGCTCGGCACCGCCGCAGGAAGGGTGTCACGTGGTCGGGACACAGCCGCCGCGTGATTAGGCTTGACRATGCCCTTTCCCGCGGGCAGCTCCCCTCACCTGTTCGAAGGCTCCACCATGTCGCTCCCCCTCCTTGACACCCCTCCCATCGTGCGCGACGTGTTCGACACCGTTGTGACGCGCAATCCCGACGAGCCGGAATTCCTGCAGGCCGTCCACGAGGTGCTCGAGTCGATCGCACCCGTGCTCGAGGCGCACCCGCAGTTCGTCGAGAACGGCATCCTGGAGCGGCTCGTCGAGCCGGAGCGACAGATCATCTTCCGCGTGCCGTGGGTCGACGACGCCGGCCGGCTGCAGGTCAACCGCGGCTTCCGCGTGCAGTTCTCGTCGGTGCTCGGCCCCTACAAGGGCGGGCTGCGCTTCCACCCGTCGGTCAACCTCTCCATCATCAAGTTCCTCGGCTTCGAGCAGATCTTCAAGAACGCGCTGACCGGCCAGGGCATCGGCGGCGCCAAGGGCGGCAGCGACTTCGATCCGCACGGTCGATCGGATGCCGAGATCATGCGGTTCTGCCAGTCGTTCATGAACGAGCTCTACCGGCACCTGGGTGAGCACACCGACGTGCCCGCGGGCGATATCGGCGTGGGCGCGCGCGAGATCGGCTACCTGTTCGGCCAGTACCGCAAGATCACCAACCGGCACGAGTCGGGCATGTTCACCGGCAAGGGCGTGCAGTGGGGCGGCGCCGAAGTGCGCACCGAGGCGACCGGCTATGGTGCGGTGTACTTCGCGCAGGAGATGCTCGCCGTGCACGGCGAATCCCTCGAAGGCAAGCGCGTCGGGGTGTCCGGTTCGGGCAACGTCGCGATCTATGCGATCGACAAGGCCTACCAGCTCGGCGCGACGCCGGTCACGGCCTCCGACTCCTCCGGCTACGTCGTCGACGACGCCGGCATCGACCTCGCCCTGCTTCGCCAGGTGAAGGAGGTCGACCGCACCCGGATCTCGGCGTACGCCGCCCAGCGCTCCAGCGCGCGCTTCGTTGAGGGCGCACGCCCCTGGGA
>NZ_JBFUFC010000371.1:0-1713 GCF_056403635.1 Microbacterium sp. P2_F9
CGGCAGCGACCTGTCGAACGCACCGGATCTGGATGCCGCGGCATCCGAGCTCCTCCGCCAGGTTCAGCTGGGGCGGTCGGCATGACGCGCCTCGTCGCGATCGGCGAGTGCATGGCCGAGCTCACCCGCCGCGGCGGCACGGCGATGACCCTGGGGTTCGCGGGGGACACGTTCAACACGGCGGTCTACTTCAAGCGCCTCGCGGGCGATGACGCCGCGGTGGGCTTCGTCACCGCGGTGGGCGACGATGCGCTCACCGCCGACCAGCTGGCGTTCATGGACGCCGAGGGCATCGACGTGCACGCCCAGCGCGTCGGCGGTGGCTCCCCCGCGCTGTACATCGTCTCCACCGACGACGTCGGCGAGCGCACCTTCACCTACTACCGCGACGCCTCGCCGGTCCGCCGGCTGCTCGACCCCGAGCACGACGAGGGCGCCAGGATGCGCGACCGCATCGGCGAGGTCCTGCGGGCAGCCGACATCATCTACTTCTCGGCGATCACGCTGCAGCAGCTCGTCCCCGCCGCTCGCAGCATCCTGCTCGACCTGGTCGCCCGCGCCCGCGACGGTGGAGCGCTCGTGGCCTTCGACAGCAACTACCGCCCGCGCGGCTGGCCGTCAGTCGATCACGCGAGCTACGCCGTCCTCGCGGCTGCGGCGGTGACCGACATCGCACTGCCGTCCCTCGCGGACGAGTGGCAGCTGTTCGGCGGCGGCGACGCCGCGGCGGTCATCGCACGCTATCGCGAGGCCGGTGTGCACGAGGTGGTGGTCAAGGACGGCGGCGGCGACATCCTGGTCGGGGTGGGCGACACCCTGCACCGGTTCGCCGGCGCACCCATCCGGCGCCCCATCGACACGACCGGCGCAGGCGACTCGTTCAACGCCGGCTACCTGCACGCACGGGCGAACGGCGCCTCCGTCGCGGATGCCGTCGCCCAGGCATCAACCGTATCCCGTACGGTGATCGGCCACCCCGGCGCGATCGTCGACCGCGCGGTGTCGCTCGGCGTGGACGCCTGAATCTCGCTCAGACGAGGAACAGCCAGTCGAGCACGCCCGGATTGTGGGCGTGCACCAGCACGAGGAACACGACAGCGTCGAACAGCAGGTGCACCGTCACGACGTACGCCAGCGATCGGGTCTTCATGAAGATGAATCCCTGGAGCAGCGCGAACGGGATCGTGAGCAGCGGTCCCCAGGCGCGATAGCCGAGCTCCCACAGGAATGACACGAACACCACCGCCTGCAGCGTGTTCGCCTGCCAGAACGGGAAGTGGCGACGCAGCAATGCGAACACGGTGCAGATGAAGAAGAGCTCATCCCAGATGCCGACCGCGCCGACGCCGACGAAGAGGCGCGCGATGAGGTCGGGCGTGTCGACAGTGGGCCAGTTGAGGTAGACGCCCGACGTGATGAAGTAGAACGGCAGGATCAGCCACCCGAGCACGAGCACGCTGGCGAGCCACGACCACTGGAAGCGCGTCCATCGTCCGCCGCCGCGCCACGGGAACCTGATCGCGCGGTCCCGGTAGGCGTACCGCGAGACGACGTACGGCACGACCACCGCTCCCCCCAGCGCGACGGCGAAGCGCAGGAAGGCCGGATTGTCGAGCTCCGCGGCGAGCGGGATGGCGCTCACGATGAGCAGGCCCGCCGCGATCAGCGAGAGGTCGCGCACGAGACTCGGCGGTCGGACGGATGCCTCGGCCC
>NZ_JBFUFC010000372.1:0-1706 GCF_056403635.1 Microbacterium sp. P2_F9
CGGCAGGCGGCGACGGGGTCGCCGGGCGGATCGCGGGTTCGAGCTGCCGGAAGAGCGCCCGGCTCGCGCTTTCGATCATAGCGAGGACCTCATCGAACATTCCCGGCCCGGCATAGTACGGGTCGGGCACATCGAGGCTGCGCGCGGTCTGGTCGAACGACATGAGCAGGGCGATCTTGTCTGCGTCGGCCTCGGTGCGCGCCCACCCCTTGAGGATGCGCTCGTGGCTGCGATCGAGCGCGACGACCAGGTCGCTGTGCGCGAAGTCGGCCGACGTGAACTGTCGCGCGCGATGCCGCGCACCGTCGTACCCTCGGCGCTCCAACGCGTCGAGGGTGCGCTGATCGGCGCGTTCGCCTACATGCCAGTCCCCGGTGCCGGCGCTTGTCGAGCCGACGTGATCGCGCAGCCCGGCGAGATCCGCGAACTGTCGGAAGACGACATCCGCCATGGGCGAGCGGCAGATGTTGCCGGTGCAGACGAACACGACGCGGAAGGGATCCACGGTGGTCGCGGTCATTGGACCATTCTGGCCTCCCCCGGCCACCCTGGCCAGGCGAGGAACCGTTCCTCCCCAGCCCGCGGCGCGTGAGACGGCATCCCGAGTCGACGGTGATCGCGGAATCCCGGGGCCCGCCGGGGCGATGCTCGGCCGATGAACGGATGGATGACACGCAATTCGGCCGGCGTCCTCGCGGCCGCGGACGACCGGCTCGCGGCGGTGGTGGCGCGCGCCGAGCGCCTGGCGGACGAGACCGCCTGGGAGTGCGCAGCCGCGCGCGCCTACCGCGCCGAACTGGCCGACTGGGTGGCGCAGGTGCGTCACCTGCGCGCTGACGTCGAGGGTCTCGAGCGCGCCGCACGCGCCGCACTCGCGCTGGCGGCGGGAGCAGGGCGATGAGCACCGCAAGGATCGGATCGGATGCCTCGGCTCAGACCGACGGCGCCCAGGCGCCATCGCCAGGAGCCCTCGAGATACGCGGCGGTGGGCTCGTCGCGGTCGACACGGCCTCGCTCGAAGCGGCCGCGACGGCGCTGGACCAGCTCCACACCGACATCGTCRCTGTCGTCGAGCTGCTGCGCACTGCGGCAGCGGAGCTGGCCGGCGTCATCCACCTTGTCGACGGGTTCGTCGTCTTTCGGGCGTGGATCCTGGCGGACCTCGCCTCCCGGCGGGCGCACACGCCGTCCGAGCTCGCCGGCGGGCTGCGCGCGTCGGCGGCGCTCTTCGACGTCGTAGAGCTGCAGGCTCAGCACGCTGCCGCGGAGGCGGGCGGCGACACCGCGGCGGTGGCCCGCATCGACGGGCGGCTCGCGGCGATCGAGGCCGCGCGCCCTGGCACCCTCCTGGTCGCGGCCGGACGAGGGACGTGGCGCGACCTCACCTGGCCCGCCGGGGTCATCGCGCAGGTCGCCGGCCCCGCCGCGTGGCTCGGCCCGATCGCGGGAGCGACCGTGGCGGGCATGCTGTGGAGCTTCGCCCAGGGGGTGCGGACGACCGGAGTCACCAGAATCGCGCCGGATGCCCGGCTGAGCGGCACCGCCGAGCCGGTTCGCATCCGCGAAGTGCCGCTCGCGCCACCCCAGCCCGGGGGTGTGGTGCCGGGTGCGCGGCCGGCTGCGGCTGTCGCGGCGCCGACCACCCTCGAGGGAGCCGCGAACCGGATCCCCACCGGCGCCGCCGCCATCCGGGTCGAGCGGTACAC
>NZ_JBFUFC010000373.1:0-1696 GCF_056403635.1 Microbacterium sp. P2_F9
TTCGAGTGCACGGACGAGCCAGGCATGCGGGGGACCGTCGTCGAACGCCGCGTCGGTGTAGACGACCGCAGCCACGGCATCGGCGTCGGGAAGGCGGCAGACCATCCCGATGAGTGTGGCGGCGGAACGGTCGGCCGCATCATCGTCGACGCAGTCGGGCAGGTCGACGCGCATCGCACCCAGGCTGCGGGAGCCGTGGAACGGGATGAGGATAATGCTGCGGGTCGGGCGGTAGCCGAGCATGCGTGGAACGAGGGCGAGGAATTGAGCCGCGTCTGCGGCCTTCACGATGGTGGTCATGCGTCGAGCCTGAATGCGCCGGATCGGCTGCAGCGGGAGGGGCGGAGCGCTGTGGGGGACCTGCGCGATCGGCCCGCTGGGGAGGACCGGTGGGCCGCGTATCCTGGAGACGTGGAGAACTACTGGGTCGCCGTCTTCTGGTCGCTGCTGCCGACCGTTGTCGTCTCGGTGATCTTCTTCTTCGTGCTGCGCAGCATCCTCCGCGCCGATCGAGTCGAGCGGCGCGCGTACTCGCGCATCGAGGCCGAAGAGCGGGCGAAGCGCGGACTGCCTGCGGCCGCGCCGGCCACACCGAGCGAGCCCCACCCCTGATCGCGCGCGCCGACGCCTCGGCTGGCTGTCGGACGGGCGACTACGCTGGGCACACCGTCAGCGCACGGGGCGAAGTCGGGGGAAGACCGCGGTGATCACACTCACGTTCGACGCATCGTGGTGGCTGATCCTCGTCTTCGTGGTCGATCTGATCATCCGCATCCTGGCGATCATCATCGTCCCGCGCAATCGACGCCCGACGGCCGCGATGGCCTGGCTGCTGGCGATCTACTTCATCCCCCTGATCGGGGTGTTCCTGTTCCTGCTGATCGGAAACCCTCGGCTGCCACGTAAGCGGCGCAAGAAGCAGGAGCAGATCAACGACTACATCCACGACACGAGCGCCCACCTCGACCTCGGAACCCACCGGCCGCACGCCCCGGAATGGTTCACGGCGATGGTGACGCTCAACCGAAATCTCGGCGCCATGCCACTCGCGGGCGACAACGATGCACAGCTCATATCGGACTACGAGGGCAGCTTCGCGGCCATGGCGGAGGCCATCCGAGCGGCCCAGCGGTACGTGCATGTCGAGTTCTACATCCTTCAGGCGGATGCCACGACCGAGGACTTCTTCGCCGCGCTCGAGGAGGTCGCGCAGCGCGGTGTGACAGTGCGGGTGCTGCTGGATCACTGGGCGAACCGCGGCAAGCCGTTCTACAAGCAGACCCTCAAGCGGCTGGATGCGATGGGGGCGCAGTGGCACCTGATGCTCCCCGTGCAGCCGCTCAAGGGGAAATATCAGCGTCCCGATCTGCGCAACCACCGCAAGCTCCTTGTCGTCGACGGGGAGATCGCGTTCACCGGATCGCAGAACGTCACCGACTCGACATACAACCTGCGGAAGAACATCAAGCGGGGCCTGCACTGGGTCGACCTGATGGCGCGCATCGAGGGCCCGGTCGTGGCATCCGTCAATGCCGTCTTCCTCTCGGATTGGTACAGCGAGACCGACGAGGTGCTCACCGACGACATCGACCTGTTCGACGTGCGATCAGGGCCGGGTGAGCTCGACTGCCAGATCATCCCTTCCGGCCCGGGATTCGAGTTCCAGAACAACCTCAAGCTGTTCGCCGGCCTGCTC
>NZ_JBFUFC010000374.1:0-1674 GCF_056403635.1 Microbacterium sp. P2_F9
AGTCGACGATGACCGACTGAGTAAAGGTCACGGCCGCGCCGACGCGCACCGGAGAGGTGAGCGAGATGTACGGCGGCGTGAGGCTCTGGTTCGCCGCGGAGAGGAAGTTCGTCGAGGCGCCGTCATCGAGGACGACGGCGCGGGCGGCATTGTCGGATGCCGCGGCCGCGGCATCCGCCGAGCCAGGCGTGCCCACCTCGGTGGGCTGAATCAACGGCGTGGCGCCGGCCGCAAGTCCGACCTCGCCGTACTGGTTGGTGCTGAACAGGTTGGTCACCGTGAAGGAGCCGCTCGGAGCGACGAGCATCGACTCGAGCGCCTCCCGGCCGCCGTCCGATGTCGGCCATGGCACCGTCGCCGGTGTCACCGAGGCCGAGGTCGTCAGCACCGCGAGTCCACCCGTACTGACCGTGAGCTCGGTGAGCCCGTTGAACTCGCTCACGACCCCGGTGACGCGGACGTGATCGCCGACAGCGACCGCACCGACAGTCGCCGACGAGAACACGAAGACCGCGTCCGACGCGGTGTGCGCCGCGTCGATGGTTCCGCCGGTGCCGGCGGTCTGGATGACGTAGCCGCTCAGGCCCCCCGACGGGTAGGCCGCTGTGACGACGCCTTGCGTGATGACCGTCTGGCCCGCGAGCGGGGATGCCGAGCCGGTGCCCTGGATCTCGGCGATCGTGCGGACGGTCGGCGTGCCTGGATCGGTGCCGCCGCCGCCGGCGCCCTGCGGGGTGGGGGTGCCCGTGGTGAAGTCAGCCGCGTTGTTCACGGTGTTGGTGTGGACCGCGTCACGGGAAGTCGACGTCGAGTTGGCTGTCCCGGGCGCGGCGTTTGCGCCGGCGAACACGACGGAGGCGCCCCAGCCGACGAGGTCGACGACCGCAGGGTCTCCTGCGCACGCGGCGGCGTTCGCGCAGACCAGCGTGTCGGAGGTGCTCGTGAGCGCCACCTTCCCGGCCGTACCTGAGATCGCGATCGTGCCATCGATGTCCGGGGTGATGGCGGGCTGGGTCGTGGCGGTGCCAGGCGCCTCGCCGACCAGCAGCGAGCCGCCCGCGGGGATAATGCCCGTCAGCACGGTCTTGGCCCCGAACGTGGTGTTGCCGGCGGCGCCGTATTGCACCGCCCAACCCGTCACGTCGACGGCAGTGGACTGGGTGTTGACGAGCTCGATGAAGTCGCGGTTGTACGCGCCGCCGGAGTTGCCCCCGCCCCCGTAGACCTCGTTGATCAGGACTCGCGGAGTTGTGCCCACGGCTGCCTGCGCGCCCCCCGCGCCGACTGCCACTCCTGCCCACACGAGCGCGAAGGCTGTGATCCCCGCGGTCGCCGTCCTCATCGATGCATGCACGCTAGATCTCCTTCGTCCCGGGGGCACCGTCCCACCACACGCACGGAGACAGCTACCGTTCACTCTCTCCGATGACCCGTTTCGGTTCAACCACTTGACGGTGTCCCCTTCGTGAACGCGTCTGTGACGGGTCGTCCCACCGCCTCGAGCTTGGCGATCACAACGCTGATGTGCGTCTCGACCGTGCGCTCCGAGAGCCACAGCCGCCGCGCGATGGCTGCATTGGTGCGCCCCTCGGCGACGAGCGGGCCGATCTACGGCGTGCAGTACCTGGTGCTCGTCGGTGATCGTCACGGGCGCGCTCGCTCGCCGGGGCGTGA
>NZ_JBFUFC010000375.1:0-1659 GCF_056403635.1 Microbacterium sp. P2_F9
GCGGCTGTGGGGGTCGGGGCGTAGACGCGCAGCGCCGAAGGCACGGCGACGCAGCGCAGGGTGAAGCCGGACGGGTCGCGCTCCTCGAGCTCGCCGTCGTGCACGAAGACGGAGGGGCCGCCGGCAGGCGGGCGCACCGCCACGTCGAACGAGGGCAGCACCAGTCGTTCGAGGTCGGCATCCCGCGGCATCAGCCGGAGGGAGCGCAGCACCGTGACGGTGCGCGGGCCGAAGGCGAGGGCCGTGATGGCCTGCGACCGGGAGCCGCGGGCGTGGTGGATGCGGATGTCGAGCACGCCGTCGTCGGGAGTCTCGCGCTGCATCGTCGCGACGAGGTCGGGATCGTTCCGGCCGACGCCGATGAACACGGACCACACCGATGCCCGGCGCCCTGCGCGCACGATCGTGACCGGCGTCGCCCCACGCAGCTCTTTGGTGGCGGCGACCAGACCGCCGGCCCACTTGCCGAGCGGCTGGTGGCTCTCGCGCTTCTCAAGGAAGGCGGGGTACGTGCCGACCGAGACGGCATTGAGCACTGTGATCGGGTCGTCCTCGTCGGCGGTCACCTCGAGCACGGTCACCGTGCGACCCGACCCCGCCTCGAGCGCATCGATCGCCACGTCGACGTCGTCGAGCCCGATCGCCCGCGCGAAGTGGTTGAAGGTGCCACCCGGCATGACCAGCAGCGGCACGTCGTATTTCCGGGCGAGTCCCGCCATGCGCGACACCGAGCCGTCGCCCCCGTAGACGCCGAGCACCGCAGGGGCGGCGTCGCCGGCCATACGCTGCGCGACGACTTCGGCGAGGTCCTCGCCCTCGGCGAGCACGTGCACGACCGCGGCCGGAAGACGCGCCGCGAAGGTCGGACCAGGGTCGGCGCGGAGCACCGCGGTCCCGGACTGCGCGTTCCGGATGATCAGCACGCCCTCGCCGCGTGCGACGGGTGGGCACGCGACGGTGGAGAGGTCCATGAGGCAGAGCGTACGCGCATCCAGATCGCTGATCGGTCCGGCAGAGCGCCCCGGTACGCTGTTCCCAACCCATCCACCATCGCCGCCCGCGCGCGGACTGATCCTCAGCAGATCGGAGGTTCCCCACATGTCCAGCACGATGCACACCACCCCCGGTGCACAGAAGGCGATCATCGGCGAGCCCGAGGTCGTCGAGGACGACGCGAACGCGACCGGCCCGGTCGAGGCATCCGATGCCTGGCTGTCTTTGAAGGCAGCTGCGACCGCGTTGCAGTCGCTGCAGGCTCAGGACGGCTCAGTTCCGGATGCCGCGTCCCACGCCGCCGCGCGCGATCAGGTCACCGCGATCACCGCGGCGATCGAGGAGCTGAGACCCCGGTTCCGACATGACGACGAGTACCTCGAGTCGTCGATTCGGGACTTCCAGCGCTGGGCCGAGGGGGACTTCGGCGTGCCCGATTTCCTCGACTCGCTCATCGCCTTCCAGCCGCAGCGGCACCGGCTCGACGGCATCCGTCATCTCGTCGTGTTCCCGATGTACACGCAGAACGGGTCGCGCAATCGGTTCGTCGAAGCGCTCATCGTCGAAGTGATCTGGCCGGAGTTCATCGCGCAGCTGGAGGCCGGCGACTACGGCAACAAGCTGTTCGTGTCGCTGCGACTCGTCGATTTCACGCCGGGCTACGAC
>NZ_JBFUFC010000376.1:0-1655 GCF_056403635.1 Microbacterium sp. P2_F9
AGAAGGAGAAGGTCGGCGGGACGTGCCTGCATCGCGGCTGCATCCCCACCAAGGCGCTGCTGCACGCCGCCGAAGTCGCCGAGACCGCGCGGTCAGCGGCATCCGTCGGCGTACGCGCCACGTTCGAGGCGATCGATCCGGCGGGCCTGCGCGCCTACCGTGAGGGCATCGTCGCGAAGAAGTTCCGCGGGCTCGAAGGGCTCGTCAAGGCGCGCGGGATCACCACGGTCACCGGCGAGGGAGCACTCGAGGCCGGGCTGGCCGTGCGGGTGGGCGAGGACCGTTACGTGGGGACGGATGTCGTCCTCGCGACCGGCTCGTACAGCCGGACGCTCCCGGGGCTGGACATCGGCGGCCGCATCCTCACGAGTGAGCAGGCGCTCGAACTCGACGAGATCCCCGCCCGGGTCATCGTGCTCGGCGGCGGGGTGATCGGGGTCGAGTTCGCGAGCGTCTGGCGGTCGTTCGGCGCCGACGTCACCATCATCGAGGCGCTCCCCCGCCTCGCCCCCGCCGAAGACCCCGCGCTGTCCAAGGGACTCGAGCGCGCGTTCCGCAAGCGCGGGATCGCCTACTCGCTGGGCGTGCGCTTCGCCACGGCGACCCAGACGGATGAGACCGTCACCGTGACTCTCGAGGACGGCAAGACGTTCGAGGCCGACTATCTTCTTGTCGCGGTCGGCCGCGGGCCGGCCACGAACGGGCTCGGCTACGAGGCCGCCGGCGTGGGGCTCGAACGAGGGTTCGTCGTCACGGACGAGCGGCTGCGCACCAGCGCCCCGCACGTCTGGGCGGTGGGGGACATCGTCCCGGGCCTCCAGTTGGCGCACCGCGGCTTCCAGCAGGGCATCTTCGTCGCCGAAGAGATCGCCGGCCTCACGCCCGTGATCGTGCCGGATTCGCAGATTCCCCGTGTGACCTACTGCAGCCCCGAACTCGCCTCGGTCGGGCTCACTGAGCCGCAGGCGGTGGCGCTGCACGGCGCGGAGCGCACCGTCGCCTACGAGTACAACCTGGCCGGCAACGGCCGCAGCGAGATCCTCGGCACCTCCGGGATCGTGAAGGTCGTCCGCGTCAAGGACGGTCCCATCGTCGGCGTGCACCTGATCGGCGATCGAGTGGGCGAACTCATCACCGAGGGACAGCTCGCGGTCGCCTGGGAGGCGCACCCCGAGGACATCGCGCCGTTCCTCCACGCGCACCCGACGCAGAGCGAAGCGCTCGGCGAGGCGTTCCTGGCCCTCGCGGGCAAACCCCTGCACGCCCTGTGATCCCCGAGCCCTGAAGCTCATCACTAAGCTAGACACGACATTTGCATTCCGAAGGAGACACACCCATGAGCACATCCGTGGTCCTCCCCGCGCTCGGCGAGAGCGTCACCGAGGGMACGGTCACCCGCTGGCTCAAGARSGTCGGCGACACCGTCCAGGCGGACGAAGGGCTGCTSGAGATCTCSACSGACAAGGTCGACACCGAGATCCCYTCGCCGWTCRSCGGCGTGMTCSAGGAGATCCTCGTSCAGGAGGACGAGACCGTCGAGGTCGGCGCCATTCTGGCCAAGATCGGCGATGGATCCGCGGCGCCTGCCGAGGCACCCGCGCCTGCCGCTGAGGAAGCCGCCGCCCCGGCCGCGGCCCCCGCGGAGGCCCAGCCCG
>NZ_JBFUFC010000377.1:0-1640 GCF_056403635.1 Microbacterium sp. P2_F9
GATTGTGGCTGCCGTCAGCGCCGCCGGTTCGTCGAGCGKAGGGAGGATGCCGGGAAGGCGCCGCGCGAGCATTGTCTTGCCCGCTCCCGGCGGTCCGCACATCAGGAGGTGATGACCACCAGCGGCCGCCACGACGAGCGCATCGACGGCCTCGCGCTGACCGATGACCTCGGCGAGCTCCGGGATCGGAAGCGGCGTCGTCGCCGTCTCGGGAGGCAGGATCGGGTCTTGGACGATCGCAGCGACGCGGGCCCCGTGCCAGCGCGCGACCTCGGCGAGGTTGACGGCGCCGAGCACGGTGACACCCTCGACCAGCTCCGCCTCGGCGGTGTTCGCCTGTGGCACGACGACGCGGGTGATGCCCTCGCGCGCCGCCGCGACGACAGCGGGGAGGATGCCGGGGACCGGCCTGAGCCTTCCGTCGAGCCCGAGCTCGCCCAAGTGGACGGTCGACGCGAGGGACGCGGCATCCATCTCCACCTCCGTCGCGAGCGAGGCGATGGCGATCGCGAGATCGAAGCCCGATCCCTGCTTGGGCAGGCTCGCCGGCGAGAGGTTGATCGTCAGGCGGCGCCGCGGGAGCGACAGCCCGCTGTTGGCGCAGGCATTGTGGACGCGCCTGGCCGCCTCGCCGAGCGCTTTGTCGGCGAGGCCGATGATCTTGAGCTCGGGGGTCTGATTCGAAAGATCGGCTTCGACTTCGACCAGCGCGCCCTCGACACCGAGGAGGGCGACCGACCACGTGCGCGCGACGGTCATACGATGCCGGCCAGGTGCTCGAGCGGCGCCGAAGCCGGGTCCGCTCCGATCAGCCCGATCGCATCGATGCGCAGCCGTCTGCCCTGCGCGTGCTCGGGATGAGCCGCGATCCACGCCATCGCCAGCCGCCAGAGGCGCGCCTTCTTCTGCTCGGTGAGCGCCTCGAACGGGTGTCCGAAGCTCTCGGTGCTGCGGGTCTTGACCTCGACCACGATGAGCTCTCGGGCGGTCGCGACGACGAGGTCGAGCTCTCCCCCGCGCGCCCGCCAATTGCGATCGAGCACCTCGAAGCCGAGTGTCTCGAAGTGTCGGGCGGCACGCTGCTCGCCCGCCCGTCCCAGCACGTCCTTGTCAGCCATGAAGGCATGCTGTCGCGCGCACCGCGGGCGCGACGAGGTCAACGGCGCATCAGTGGATCACCCCGAACCGGTGCCTATCGGGGAGGAACGGGTGAAGACCTGGACCGCCGACAGCGCTCAGCTGTCGAGCGAGAGCTCCTCGGGGAGGTGGAAGTCGCGACGCGAGAGCTCCTCGACGTTCACGTCCTTGAACGTGAGCACGCGCACCGACTTCACGAACCGGTCGGCGCGGTAGATGTCCCACACCCACACATCGGTCATCGAGATCTCGAAGTAGAAGTCGTGCTCGGTGTCGCGCCGAACGACGTTGACCTCGTTCGAGAGGTAGAACCGGCGCTCGGTCTCGATCACATATTGGAACTGCGAGACGACGTCGCGGTACTCGCGGTAGAGCGCCAGTTCCAGTTCGCGGTCGTAGTCCTCGAAGACTTCGTCATCCATGGTGCTTCCATCTTACGGTCGCGCGCTGTGGCGCGACCGCGCAGTCCGGCTCAGAAGAGGGTCGGGGCATCGGTGATCGAC
>NZ_JBFUFC010000378.1:0-1634 GCF_056403635.1 Microbacterium sp. P2_F9
GCGGTCGGCGCCCTCGTGGGCTGGCTCGGCGCCGCCGGCGTCGTCGCGGCGACGGGAGGGCGCTTCGCGGATGCTCTTGGCCGCACCGCACTCGTGCCCATCGCGGCCGCGCTCGTCCTGGGCATCACGGTCGGCGTCGCCGCACGGCGGGCCGAGGATCCCCCGGCCGCCGGCACCAGCCGCGGACGCGGCGCGGTTTCCGCGGTCGGCGCCGCGCTCCTCCTGCTCGCCGCAACGGTCTTCCTGTGGCTGCTGGCGACCCTCGGGCGCGACGCCGGCGCCATCACAGCCGACCCGTGGTCGCTCATCGTCGTCGCGCTTGCGCCCGCACTGGGGCTCGGGGCGGTCGTGACGCTCGCCACGCTCCTGCTCGCGCCGACCACTGCAGGCGTCGCGAGCCTTGCGGCGCGTTCGCGCGGCCTCGGCTCGGCCCTCTCCGCCCGCACCACGGCGCGCCAGATCGCGGCATCCGGTGCCGTCGTCGCAATCCTCGCGCTCGCCGCCGGAGGTGCCGTGCTCGCAGGCGCGGCGCTCGGCACCTGGCGCGTCGCGGCGGACGCGACCGGCGTTCTCGTCGCCGGTGCAGATGCCCGCAGTGCGGGTTCGGAGCAGGTCGACGCCGCTCGCGTCGCGCAGACGGATGCCGCAGCCGGCGTCGATGCGGCGAGCGCGGTGCTGACCGATCGGGCCATCGCGGGCGGCGCGGCGCTCGATGTGGTCGCGCTGCCCGAGCACTCCGCTGCGGCACTCATCGCGCCCCTCCCCGCGGCCGGGATCGATCCCGCGGAGCTTGCCGCGGCCCTCGGCTCGGCACCCGTCGGCACGACTCTCGACCCCGCATCGACAGGGGTTCAGGCGACCTTCTTCGTGACGCCGAGCGCCGAGGCCGGCCGGACTGCCGTGCCCGCAGCAGACGCGTATGCGGGCAAGGCGTGGTTCGTCGATGCGCTGGGGACGCCCGTGTCGGTGCCGCTCGAGACCGTGTTCGCGCCGCTCACCTGGTCGGATCCCATCCACCCCAACCCCACGGAGCCCGATCAGGTGCTCCCCGCCGAGCCGACCTCGGGAACGCTCACGGCCTCCGCCGAACTCCCGGCCGGACGGGCGCCGTGGACCCTCGTCGGGCTGAGCCTCGGGTTCGCGACCTCGGCAGGGAGCTTCAGCACCATGCTCGACCCGCAGCAGCTCGCGGCGACCGGGGCGGGGGAGCTGGCGTGGCCGAGCGCAGGGCCGTGGGTGCTGAACCATGACTCGCCCGCGCTCACGCTGACCTTCGCGCCTGTGCCCCTCGCTGTCCCGGCGGTCATCACGACGGGACTCGCCGCGGCGCTCGGCCTCGGCGAATCGGACCGATTCGAGCTGAAGCTCGACGACTCGACTCGCACGATCCCGGTCGAGATCGCACTGGTGGTGCCCGCGGTGCCCGGCTCGACCGACGCATCGGCGGCACTCCTGCCCCTCGATCAGGCGACCCTCGTGCTGGTGGCGAACGAGCGCAGCAACGTCGCGCCCGACGAGCTGTGGGCGTCCGGCCCTGACGCCGCCGCGGCGATCGCCGCCGCTCTGCCCGAGGCCGAGGTCATCCGCGGCGACGATGGCGGGCTGCTCTCCGACGCGCTCACGGTGCCGTGGTG
>NZ_JBFUFC010000379.1:0-1616 GCF_056403635.1 Microbacterium sp. P2_F9
GGCCTCGAAAGGCCTCGAAAACCGCCCGGAGCGGCCTGAGGAAGATCACCGCCTCGCTGTTGAAGTGAAACCGCCTCATGACGTCGTGCGGCGTCAGAGTTCGCACACAAAGGAGTGGATCGTATGGCAGTTGCAAGGAAGCGAGTGGGAATCACCCTCGCAGCGGGTGCGGCGGCAGCCGCGCTGATTCTCACGGGTTGCAGCGGCAACGCGTCAGACGACTCGGGTCCGAAGGAGGTCATTCTGGCGAGTGACAATGTGGACTGGGCCGACGACTTCGCCAAGATGGGCGAGCTGACGTCTGAGACCACCGGATACGGCATCAAGTCCCTCGCTCTCCCCGACACCGTCAGCTACACCCAGGGTGTGCTGCAGTCCATCGGGACGAACAAGTCGCCTGACATCGTCAAGTGGTGGAGCGGAAAGATGGTCGAGGCGCTCGCGGCCTCGGGCAACCTCGAGGACCTCACGGATGTCTGGGACAAGGCGGTGGCCGCGGGAAACCTCGATGACGCGCTGCGGCCGTACTACTCCTACGAAGGCAAGGTGTTTGCCATCCCGCTCGGTGTGTCGGACTCCGTGCACTACTACTCGAAGGCGGCCTTCGAGGCCGCCGGGATCACGGAGATGCCCCAGACGTTCGCCGAGTTCGAGGACGACATGGACAAGCTCAAGGGGGCTGGATACATCCCCCTCTGTCTGCCGGCTGCAGACGCGTGGCCGGTCATCATGCCTTACCAGACGATCGCGGGTGCGATCGACCCCCAGTTCTACTCGGACCTCACGCAGAACAAGGCGAAGTGGAACGACCCGGCCGGTAAGAAGGTGCTCGAGAAGATCTCCAGCTGGATCAAGGCCGGCTACACCACCGCATCGGACACCAAGGGTGCGGACTGTGCCGCTCTCCTGGCCAGCGGCAAGGTCGCCATGACGAATTTCGGCACGTGGTACAACGGCTCGATGGCTGCGGCGGGCTTCACTGGAGACGGCTATGGCGCATTCATCGCGCCTTCGGCGTCCGGACCCGGTGCGGCGAACTACTTCGTCGAGGCGTCATCCTTGGCCGTTTCCAAGAACGCGCCGCACAAGCAGGCCGCGCTGGACACGCTGCTCGCATGGCTGGACGTGAAGCCCCAGGAGCAGTGGCTGAAGACGACCCTCGACCTGCCGGTCAACCCCAAGGTGACGAGCTCCGACCCCGTCCTCGGCGAGATCACGGCCCAGGTTGAGAAGGAGGCGCCGGCCCCGCTCAACCGCTATTACGAGGCGTTCCCGCCGAAGCTCGTGCAGTCCACGATCGCGACCCTCCAGGCCTTCTACGTCTCGGGTGACGACCCGGACGGTGTCGCCGACGAGCTGCAGCGTCAGGCGGACATCGAGTGGCCTGCGTGGGAAGAGAATCCCGCGATCGGCTGATCCTGTGGTGGCCTCAGAGGTCTGCACGTCGACTTCTGAGGCCACCGCACATTGTGCCCACGAACCCCTAGTTTCGTAAGAAGGAAGCATGCTCCAGGCACCGAGCGCTGTGAGATCCGCACCGCCCACCACACCCATCTCGACCAGGTCCTACAAGGTGAGCTGGCGCGACAAGCTCTCCGCGATTCCCTTCCTCGCAC
>NZ_JBFUFC010000380.1:0-1611 GCF_056403635.1 Microbacterium sp. P2_F9
CATCTACAGTGCACTGGCTAGTCGACGTCTGGCCTTGTTGGACGCGCGCCTATGCGGAGTCTGCCCCCTCTGGCGAGCAGCACGATCGGGGTGTCCTCCACAAGAAGTCGCGGGCTCCGGTTGGACGCGCCGCTCGTTGCGATGTCGATTGCGCCGTCGTTCGTTAGAGCGCGAAATGTCCAGCCTTCAGGGATGGACGGGACGTAGGGCACCAACGTTCCGCTCAATAGATCGGAAAGCACAAGGCGGTCTTCAATCTCGACGTTGAGAGGACGCACGTGGTCGCCCATGTGTAAGTCCAGCCGATCGAGGTCGAGTTGCATAGTAGAAGGCTACGAGGGGCGCCAACTCTCGACGATCTTCCTGAACGCGCCTGACTAGCTACCGCGCGTTGGCCGATCCCACTGCGGGCAGAGCCTCGTTAGGAGCATAATTTCGACTGTCGAGGCTGGGATTGGACTTCGGCGATTCCCACGGATGTGTCGGAGGCCCCAATGCGCTGTTTACCACGCGCCCAGCGCGCTGCCGCGCCCATCCTCACCCTCTTCTTGGTGACCCTCCTCGTGGGATGCGATGCGGCGGGCGATGCAGCCGCGCCAAGCGAAAATCGCGCATCATCCTCGTCGGCCACTGGCCCCATTGACACCGCCAATCGCGTCGCATTCGTGCGGTGGGGAGCGAACGAAGAGCGCAACGGCATCCCGTTGATGTGGACCGCGAACGCCGATGGCAGCGACCCACGCCCGGTCGGTGACCAGCGCGGCTGGTACATGGAGTGGAGCCCGGACCGGACACACCTCATCTTCGACTTCGCCGATGACGACGGCAACGAGCAGATCGCGACCATCAAGCCCGACGGGACCGACTTCGCTCAACTCACCACGGGAGCAGGCTTCTACGCCGACCCCGCCTACTCGCCCGACGGCGGCACCATCGTGTTCTCGCACTCTCCCGTTCCGGAGAGCGACGCGAGCTTCCGACAGGAGTTGTGGATCATGGACGCCGACGGAAGCAACCGACGGCAGCTCTTGGCTGGCGCGGACGGCGCCGACTTCGAACCGGTCTTCTCACCGGACGGCTCAATGATCGTCTTCACGCGCGATGAAACCGACGATGGACTCACGAGCGCGATCCACGTGATCAGTGCAGACGGCACCGGTCTGCGAGCGATCACACCCTTCCTCCACTACACAGAACACCCGCGGTGGTCGCCGGACGGCGAGACGATCGCCTACAACATTGAGGCGCAGGGCGATCTCGACAACCCCGACAACGGGATCTGGACGGTGCCCTCGACTGGGGGCGAGCCCCGCCAGCTGCTGCCCACCGACGACCGCCTCCACGTGTTCAAGCCGGACTACTCCCCCGACGGCTCAAAGATCCTCTTCGGCTGCGCACGCCGCGACGCGAACAACAACGAGGACCTGTGCACCATGAACGCCGACGGCACCGGCACCACCGTCATAGTCGATACACCCGAATACGAGAATCACGGGATCTGGGGCTAACCGTCCCCCACGCCGGCTGACAGCCGGCCCCCGCCATCGCGGCTGAAATGCGTCCGATTCTGTGAGAGTTCGGCGGCTCGGTTACCACGAGTACGCCTCGTGC
>NZ_JBFUFC010000381.1:0-1592 GCF_056403635.1 Microbacterium sp. P2_F9
CTCGACGGCCTCGCCCTCGATGTCGAAGTGGGGGAGCACCCGGTCGAGCCAGCGCGGCATCCACCACGCCTTCTCGCCGAGGAGTGCCATGACCGCGGGAACCAGCGTCATGCGCACGACGAACGCGTCGATCGCGATGCCCACCGCGAGCCCCAGGGCGATCGGCTTGAGCGTGGCGTCGCCCTCCGGGACGAACGCGGCGAAGACCGCGAACATGATGACGGCGGCCGCGGTGACGACGCGGGCCGATGCCGTGAACCCCGACCGGACCGTGCTGACGGCGAGTGCGCGATCGGCGCCGCCGGCGCGGGCGCGGGCGTGGACGAAGTCCTCGCGCATGCGCGAGACGAGGAACACCTCGTAGTCCATTGCGAGGCCGAACAGCACGCCCATCAGGATGATCGGCATGAAGCTGATGATCGGTCCGGTTCTGCTGACGTGGAGCGCCTCGCCGAACCAGCCCCATTCGAAGACCGCCGCCACGACGCCGAAGGCGGCCATCACGGAGAGCAGGAAGCCGGCGGCGGCCTTGATCGGCACCCAGATCGAGCGGAACACGATGGTGAGCAGCACGAGCGACAGACCGACGACGAAGATGCCGAAGGGCAGCAGCGCTGCGCCGAGGCGGTCGGAGATGTCGATGGCGACCGCGGTGAATCCGGTGACCTTGAGGTCGACGCCGTATTCGTCGAGGAGGCGGTCGTGCTGGTCGCGCAGCTCGCGCACGAGGTCGGCGGTGGCGGGGTCATCCGGAGCGGTCTCGGGCACGATCTGGATGATGCCGGTGTCGGCCGTCGCGTTCGGAGTCGCGAGTGCGACCTCCTTGACGCCCGGGATCTTCTCGATCTCGTCGGACAGATCGGCCATCAGGCCCAGCGGATCGGTCGACGTGACGATCGTGCCGGTCATGATGAGCGGGCCGTTGAAGCCGGGGCCGAAGTGCTCGGACGCCAGGTCGTACGCCTGACGGGCCTCGCTCGAGGTGGGCTGCATGCCGGCATTGGGCAGAGCCAGCCGCAGGCTCGCGGCCGGGATCGCGAGGATGCCGAGGCCGACGACCACGGCGACCGTGGTGATGATCGGATGCTTCGTCACTCCGTTGACCCAGACGGTGGCGAAGCCCCGGCGCGGCTTGACCACGGCATCCGCGTTCCGCGCGCGGCGCGGCGCGCGGGCCTTCCAGCCGACGACCCGGCCCTTGGCGAAGCCGAGGAACGCCGGCGTGAGCGTGACCGCGATGAGGACGGCGATGGCGACCGCGACGGATGCCGCGATGCCCATCGTCGTGAGGAACGGGATGTTCGCGAACGAGAGGCCGATCAGGGCGATGAGCACGGTGACGCCGGCGAAGACGACCGCCGACCCCGCGGTGCCGTTGGCGCGGGCGGCCGATTCGTCCGGAGCCATGCCGGTGCGCACCTGGTCTTGATGTCGGGCCGTGATGAACAGGGCGTAGTCGATGCCGACGGCGAGGCCGAGCATGACGGCCAGGAGCGGCGTGGTCGCCGAGATCGAGGCGAACGCGGTCGCCACGAAGATCAGCGAGACCGAAAGCGCCACGCCGATGATCGCGCTGGTGAGCGGGAACCAGG
>NZ_JBFUFC010000382.1:0-1591 GCF_056403635.1 Microbacterium sp. P2_F9
GCCTCGGGGCCGCCGCCCGCACCCACCTCGACCGGGGTGACACGCGCTTCGAGCCCGAGAGCCTGGGCCTGCGCGGATGCCGCCGCCGCGGCATCCGCCGATCCCTCCTGGAGACCGTGATCGATGGTGACGGCGACGGCCCGCAGCCCCGCCTTCGCCGCCTCGAAAGCGGTCGCGGCGGCGAGGGCGAGGGAGTCCGGACCGCCGGAGAGGGCGACGACGACGGTCGAGCCCGGATCGATCCCGCGCAGGGCGACACGCACGGCCAGCCGCACCTCGGCGACGGCGGGATCCAGGCCCGGACGAACGGTCATCCATCCACGGTAGTCCGGCGGCCCGGAAACCAGCCTCAGTGCGTGTGCATACACCCGGACTAGGCTGGTCGAGGCACTTCTGCTGAGCGCGCGCAAGCGAGACGAAGCATCCGAAACCCCCTGAGAAGGAGTCCCCCATGGGCGCGTACGACGCCGTCATCGAGATCCCCCGCGGCAGCCGCGTGAA
This sequence comes from Microbacterium sp. P2_F9, assembly GCF_056403635.1. Classification (NCBI taxonomy): domain Bacteria; kingdom Bacillati; phylum Actinomycetota; class Actinomycetes; order Micrococcales; family Microbacteriaceae; genus Microbacterium; species Microbacterium sp. P2_F9. The sequence continues at coordinate 502 of NZ_JBFUFC010000382.1, forward strand.
GTACGAGGTCGACCACGGCACGGGCCGCGTCTTCCTCGATCGCATCCTCTACACCGCGTTCGGCTACCCGACGAACTACGGGTTCTTCGAGAACTCGCTCGGCGAGGACGGCGACCCGCTCGACGTACTCCTGCTCCTCGACTTCGAACTCGCGCCGGGCGTGCTCGCGAGCGTGCGCCCTGTCGGCGTGCTCAAGATGAGCGACGAGGCCGGTGGCGACGACAAGCTCGTCGCGGTGCTCGCCAAGGATCCCCGCTGGGCGCACATTCAGGATGTGAACGACATCCCGGAGTACACCCGCAAGGAGATCGAGCACTTCTTCGAGCACTACAAGGACCTCGAGCCGAACAAGTGGGTCAAGGTCGACGAGTGGGCATCCGCCGCCGTCGCCGAGCAACTCGTCGCCGAGGCCTTCGACCGCTTCAAGGAGCACGAAGGCCAGACCGCCACGCAGGGCGAGGGCACAGCCCCCTCGACGCTGTAGCGCATCACCGCGATCTGAAGAGGGCGGATGCCTCGCAGCTCTGAGCTGCGACATCCGCCCTTTCGCGTTCCTGGTGGCTAGACGGAGATCCCGCGATCGGCCATGAAGTAGATCGGGTTGACCGGGTTGCCGTTGACGTAGGTCTCGAAGTGGAGGTGGCAGCCGAACGAGTTGCCGGTGTTGCCCTCGTACGCGATCAGCTGGCCGGCACCGACCCGTTGGCCGTAGCCAACGAGGATCCCACCACGCATGATGTGCCCGTAGCCGGTGCCGATGCCGCCGCCGTGGTCGATCTTGATGTAGTTGCCGTAGCCGCCGTTCGGGCCGGCGTAGACGACGGTGCCGGCGCTCGCTGCGTAGATCGCCGAGCCGCACGCCGCGGCGAGATCGACGCCGTAGTGAAACCCGCTGGAGCAGTAGCTGGCGCCGCAGACGACCGTTCGGGGACCGTACCCGGAGCTCCGATAGCCGGATGAGGGGCGCGCCCACCCTGAGCCGACGACGGCGCCGCCGTTGCCGCCACCTCCACCACCACCGCCGCCTCCGCCGCCACCGGAGTGCTGGGCTGCGGCGGCTGCCGCTGCCGCGAGACGCTCAGCCTCGGCC
>NZ_JBFUFC010000383.1:0-1588 GCF_056403635.1 Microbacterium sp. P2_F9
CCCCGGTCCGGTCGACCACTCTCCCGGCAGCCCCGCGATCTGCAGCGGCTCCACACCAAGCCAGTGCAGACCGGTGACGGCCAGGAAGCCGTGCGGATCGGCGCGACGCGCCTCGTGGGTGCGGTGCCAGTCCTCCCAGTCGCGCCCGAACTGCGCGCGGTCCAGGACAGGTGCGCTCGTCGTGTCGCTCATCGTCCGCCTCCCACCGTGGCCGCGAGCTGGCCGCGACGCTCTGGAATGGGCAGACCGAGGTTCTCACGCAGCGTGCTGCCGGTGTACTCGGTGCGCAGCGAGCCGCGCTCCTGCAGGAGCGGCACGACCTTGTCGACGAACTCGTCGATGCCGCCAGGAGTGATGTGCCCGCCCAGCACGACACCGTCCGCACCGTCGTTCTGGATGAAGTCGTCGAGCGCGTCGGCGACCTGCTGCGGGGTGCCGATGTAGTCGGCACGTGCCGACACCTCGGCGGCGACGCCGCGGATGCTGAGACCCTTGGCCTCGGACAGCTCACGCCAGCGGCGCACCACCTCGAAACGGTCCTGGTGGATGAACGCGCGGCCCTGGATGATCGGCGGCGCAGTCGGGTCGGGATCGATGTCCGGCAGCGGTCCGTCGATGTCATACGCGGAGAGATCCACGTTCCAGAGCTGCTCGAAGAGCACCTGCACCGTGCGGTCGCTGAGCTGCTGCTCGAGCAGGTAGCGGGCCTTGTCCTCAGCATCCGCCTTCGAGTCCCCCAGCACGAAGCCTGCGCCCGGGACGATCTTCAGGTCGTCGGGGTTGCGGCCGAATGCACGGGCGCGACCCTTGATGTCGACGTAGAACTCGTGCGCCTCGGGGAGGCGCGAGTAGGGCGAGAAGACCAGATCGGAGTTCGCGGCGGCGAAGTCGCGGCCCTGCGGAGACACGCCGGCCTGCACGAGCACCGGCCGGCCCTGCGGGCTGCGCGGCACGGTGAACCGGCCCTCGATGTCGAACTGCGCGCCGGTGTGCTCGAATGCCCCGGCGGTCTCGTCCGCGAGGAACCGCCCGGTCGCCTTGTCGGCGACGATGGCGTCCTCGGCCCACGAGTCCCACAGCTCCCGGACGGTGTTCACGAACTCCTCGGCACGCGCGTACCGGTCCTCGCGGGTGAGGAAGCCGCCGCGCCGGAAGTTCTGCCCGGTGAACGCGTCCCAGCTGGTGACGATGTTCCAGCCGGCACGGCCACCGGAGAGGTGGTCGAGGCTGGAGAGCTGACGGGCCAGCTCGTACGGCTCGTTGAAGGTCGCGTTCAGCGTGCCGATGAGGCCGATGTGCTCGGTGACCGCGGCGAGCGCGGCCAGCACCGGGAGGGTGTCGGGCCGACCCGCGATGTCGTGGTCGAACACCTTCCCGGCCCGCTCGCGCAGTGCGAGCCCCTCGGCCAGGAAGAAGTAGTCGAACCGGCCGCGCTCGGCGGTCTGCGCGACATGGCGGAACGTGTCGAACTCGATCTGGCTGCCCGCGTCGGGGTGCTCCCACAGGGTGTGCTCGTTGACCCCGCCGACGTACGCGGCGAGGATGATCTGCTTGCGAGGTGTCGTGCTCATGTTCGGCTCCTTGTGTC
>NZ_JBFUFC010000384.1:0-1536 GCF_056403635.1 Microbacterium sp. P2_F9
CTGCGTTCGGCGGTCCGAGCACCGCCCTCGCCAGTGACCGGGCCATCGGTTTCGCGCTAGCGAGCGGGGGTTATGCGGTGGCAGCGGGCAACAGCTCCGTCTCACTCGGATACCGGTACGACGCGGCGGCCGCCAAATTCGCCAAGAGCGTGGCGGCGAGCTACTACGGCAGCGGGCGGCAGATCTTCGGCTACCTGTACGGGCCGAGTGGTGGCTCGTTCCAGACTGTCGGCGCCGCGGAGAACACTGAAGGCGTCTGGCAGGGATACGTGCCGATGGTTCAGGGTGTGCCCACGCCGTCGAGCTACAACTTCGAGGGGCGGTCTGCCGCAGAGCTCATCCTGAGCACCAAGGCAGCGCAGATCCGGGACGCCGTCCTTCCAGGTGGGAGCGGAAACCCCTACGGGACTCTGGATGCCGCTGAGCAAGCCATGCTCAAGGAGATGCTCGGGCTCGGCATCCCGTTGAAGGCGTGGGAGGAGCCCGACTACTTGCTCGGCCTGGACCCTGCCTTCTACGGCGCGGGACTCGACTCCGACAGTCCGCTGGCGTACGACCCCACCTACGTCGACGACTTCTGGAACGCGCCCGGTTATCTCGGCACCGAGAACGGCCCGCTCGGTCAACGTGTACGCGAGAAGCTTGCCGAGATGGGCGACACTGTCGGGCACCGTTGGAACATCGCGAAGCGGTTCGCGTACCGCTACCAGCTGCCCGCCGCTGACCAGGGCTGGATCGGGCTGGATCAGTTCCGCAAACCCGACGCCAGCCCGATCTACCCGCAGCGCGTGGTGGGGGAGCCTGCGATCTTCGGCGTCGTGTCAGGGAACGCTGCATTCGACGGATCCGTGAACGGCAAGGTCATCGTTGTCTCGAACCTGTACGACAGCGACGCGCTGCCGTGGCACACAGACTGGTACCGCCACCGCGTCGAGGCGAGCCTCGGCACTGCGGCGTCGAATACCTACCGCGTCTACTTCACCGACCACGCCTACCACCAGGATGCTGTGCCGACAGGCGAGCGCGCAGCCACCCTCGTCGACTGGTACGGCGAGGTCGAGCAGGCGCTGCGGGATGTCGCCCGCTGGGCCGAGCAAGGAGTCGCGGCACCGGCGTCCACGCAGTACTCGATCACGGACGCGCAGATCTCGGTGTCCCCGTTGGCACAGTTCCGGCAGGGTATTCAGCCGACGGTCGATATCGTGTCGTCCGGCGGGGAAACGATCAATGCCAAGGCAGGAGATTCGGTGACGCTCGTGGCGACCGCCCGCACGCCGCTTGGCGGCGGGGAGATCATCGCGGCCGAGTGGGACTTCGAGAGCGACGGCACCTATGTTGCAGGCAAGGTCGTGAAGCCGCAGAAGGTTGCCGCGCTCGTCATGCAGCACAGGTTCAGTCAACCGGGAACGTACTTCGTGAGCGTCCGAGTCACGGCGGAGCGCGATGGCAACGTCAATGCCAAGTACGCCCTGCTGCAGAACATCGACCGCGTGCGAGTCGTGGTCACCAAGTAGGAGAGGGAGGGCGGATGGATGC
>NZ_JBFUFC010000385.1:0-1488 GCF_056403635.1 Microbacterium sp. P2_F9
CCGCGAGCCGGACGGCGGGGCGTTCAGCTCGGTCGCCGTCGACGACGTCGAGGGTGGGCATCTGGCCGTCGCGCACCTCCTCGAGATCGGCCGCCGGAGAATCGCGTACGTGAGCGGACCGCTCGGCATCCGGCAGGTCGCCGACCGGCTCGAGGGCGCGCGCCGTGCCGTCGCGGAATGTCCAGGAGCGACGCTCGAGGTGATCGAGATGCCTGCCCTGTCAGTGCTGCGCGGACGCGCCGCGGGCGAGCAGATCGTCGCCCGTGCGCCCGGGGATCGGCCGGACGCGGTCTTCGCCGCGAACGACCTGCTCGCCGTCGGACTGCTGCAGGGGCTGCACCTCATCGCCGACCTGCGGGTGCCGGAGGACATCGCCCTCATCGGCTACGACGACATCGACTTCGCCTCGGCGACCGTCGTGCCGCTCAGCTCGATCCGTCAGCCGGCCGCGCTCATCGGCTACCGCGCCGTCGACATCCTGCTCGCCGAGGTCGCCGGCGCCGACCACGAGCGCAATGTGCGGTTCCAGCCCGAGCTCGTCGTCCGGGAGTCCACCGGCGGCTGAGTCTCGGCTCGATAGGCGGGGCCTCAGGCGACGCGGATGGCGCGGATCGCCATGAACTGCCGCCCGGGCAGGTCGACCCGCACCGTGCCGGAATGGGTTCCCTCGACCGGCTCGATCGTCAGGTTCCAGGTGTCGATCACCTCGACGCTCCACTGCCCCTCGGGGAGGATCAGGTTGCGGAACCGCGGCCGGTTGAACCCGAAGTACCCGACCAGGTGCTGGCCGGCGATACCGCCCCAGGGCACGTCCCAGTCGGACGGCAGCGGATCCCAGACGCCGCCGGGTGTCTCTTCCAGCAGCATGTCGAGGAAGCCGATGCGCGCGGGGGAAGAGCCATAGAGCTCGCCGCCCTTCGCCCACCAGAGCACCTCGGGGTCTTCGCCGGCGGAGGGAGAGGGCACGGTGGTGCCGCCCGACTCGATCGGCAGGTAGGTCTCGCCGTGGCCGACATAGCCGCCGCGGACGGCGCCCTCCCAGAACCGGCGGGTCATCTCCTCGCCGGTGATGTTGCCCCAGCCCTGGTCGATGTCGCCCTCGTAGGCGCACTCGTCGATGACGACGGGCTTGCCCCAGCGCTCCCGCCACTCGTCGGTGTTCTCCGCGGTGCGGTAGACGTCGACGCGCTGCACGCTGACGTGCGTGATCCACGGCTTCGAATAGTCGTAGAACGGCCGGCAGTTGTGGATCGAGTTGAGGTGGCCGAATGCGTCCTCCTCGCCGACGATCGCGGCGAGCCGCTCCCAGTCGGCTTCGTCCTTCGACCACAGCAGGTCGTACTCGTTCGCCATCGACCACCACACGTTGGCGTAGGCGGAGAGGCGGCGCACGAGGTAGCGGAGGTAGCGCTCGTCCACAGCCGGACCGAGGTCGGCGAAGCCCCACCGGTCGTACGCGTGGAAGAGGATGAGGTCGGCTTCGATGCC
>NZ_JBFUFC010000386.1:0-1481 GCF_056403635.1 Microbacterium sp. P2_F9
CTCTTCTCATGCGTGGCGTGGGTGCTACTTCTTGCTGCCCTGGTTCGCGACGGCGGCGGCGCCCGCTGCGGCGGCCTCGGGGTCGAGGTACTCCCCCGGACCGAGCGGCTCGAGGTTCTCGTCGAGGCGGTAGACCAGCGGGATGCCGGTGGGGATGTTCAGCTCGGAGATGTCGGCGTCGCTGATGCCGTCGAGGTGCTTGACGAGCCCGCGCAGCGAGTTGCCGTGCGCCGTCACGAGGACGGTCTTGCCGGCGCGCAGGTCGGGGACGATGTCGCTCTCCCAATACGGCAGGAAGCGGTCGATGACGAGCTTGAGCGACTCGGTGCGCGGGATGTCACCGTCGATGCCGGCGTAGCGCGGGTCGTTCACCTGGCTGAACTCGGAGTCGTCGTCGAGCAGGGGCGGCGGCACGTCGAACGAACGGCGCCAGAGCATGAACTGCTCCTGTCCGAACTCCTCGAGCGTCTGGGCCTTGTCCTTGCCCTGGAGGGCGCCGTAGTGGCGCTCGTTGAGGCGCCACGTGCGCTTCACCGGAATCCAGAGCCGGTCTGCCGCGTCGAGGGCGATGTCCGCGGTCTGGATGGCGCGACTGAGTAGCGAGGTGTGCAGCACATCAGGGAGGAGCCCGGACTCGGCGAGGAGTTCGCCGCCGCGCTGGGCTTCGGCCTTCCCCTTTTCGGAGAGCCGGACGTCGACCCATCCGGTGAAGAGGTTGAGCTCGTTCCAGGTGCTCTGGCCGTGGCGGAGGAGGATCAGCGTATAGGGCGCAGTCATGCCGCCATGATAGCGAGCCCGGATGCCGCGCACCGGCCTGACATCATGGGCTCATGGCGAGCGGTCGATCCCCCATCGGGCAGGTGACCCGGGGGACGACGGGAACCAACCGCCTCCGGCGGGTGGACCGCTGGATCGCGCGGCATCCCTCGCTCCGCCGGGCCGCCGACCCGCTGGTGGTGGATCTGGGCTATGGGGCGAGTGCGGTGACGACGCTGGAGCTGCACGCCCGGCTCGCCCGCACTCGGCCGGATGTCGATGTGGTCGGCCTCGAGATCGAGCCGAACCGGGTCACCCGCGCCCGGCACCAGCTGGAGGCGGTGCGCGCGGGGGCCACCGGCTTCGCCGCGGATGCGCGGGTGGCGTTCGCGCTGGGCGGGTTCGAGGTTCCGCTGGCAGGCGGCCGGCGCCCTGCGGTCATCCGGGCCATGAACGTGCTGCGCCAGTACCAGGAGGCCGAGGTGCGTGGCGCGTGGGACCGCGTGTGTGCGCGGCTCGCCCCGGGCGGGCTGCTCGTCGAGGGGACGTGCGACGAACTCGGGCGGATCACGACCTGGATCGCCCTCGACGCCGACGCCGTCCCGCAGTCGCTCACGCTCTCGCTGCGTCTTCAGGGCCTCGATCGTCCGTCGATCGCGGCCGAACGGCTCCCCAAGGCGCTCATCCACCGCAACGTGCCGGGCGAGCGGATCCATGCCTTCCTC
>NZ_JBFUFC010000387.1:0-1476 GCF_056403635.1 Microbacterium sp. P2_F9
TTGCGGGGGCGTCCGCCACCCGAACGCTGCTGCTGGGGCTGCTCGGTCACGGGAGCCGGCTTGACGTGCGCGGCGGGCTCGCCGACCAGCTCGACGATGGTCGCGGCATCCGCGGCGACGCGCTCGAGGGGCGCGGTGATCTGCGCCTTGCGGAGCAGGTCGGTGACGTCCCGGCGCTGCGCGTCCAGGGCGACCGTGACGACGATGCCCTCGGCGCCGGCGCGGGCGGTGCGGCCCGAGCGGTGCAGGTACGACTTGTGCTCCATGGGCGGGTCGACGTGCACGACCAGCTCGACGTCGTCGACGTGCACACCGCGCGCAGCGACATCCGTCGCCACGAGCACGCGCACGCCGCCCTTGTCGGCATCCGCTCCGAACGCGGCGAGGTTGCGCTCGCGGGCGTTCTGCGAGAGGTTGCCGTGCAGGTCGACGGCCGGGATGCCGGCGCCGGTGAGCTGCTTGGCGAGCTTCTTCGCCTGGTGCTTGGTGCGGGTGAACAGGATGCGGCGGCCGCGGCCGGACGCGAGGTGCTTGACGAGCGCGGTCTTCTCGTCGGCGTCGCCGACGATGAACACGCGGTGGGTCATCTGGCCCTGCGGAACGCTGGACTCGTCGACCTGGTGGCGCACCTCGTCGCGGAGGAATCGGCGCACGAGGGTGTCGACGCCGCCGTCGAGGGTCGCGCTGAAGAGCATGCGCTGGCCGCCCTGCGGCGTGGCGGTGAGGATGCGGGTGACKCCGGGGAGGAAGCCCAGGTCGGCCATGTGGTCGGCCTCGTCGAGCACGGTGATCTCGACGCGGTCGAGGCGCACGACGCCCTGCTTCATGAGGTCTTCGAGCCGGCCCGGGCAGGCCACGACGATGTCGACGCCGTTGCGCAGCGCGGTCTCCTGCGGCTTCTGGCTGACGCCGCCGAAGATCGTGGTGACCTTGAGGCCGGTCGCCGCGGCGAGGGGCTGGAGGGTCGCGGCGATCTGCGAGGCGAGCTCGCGGGTCGGGGCGAGGATCAGGCCGCGGGGCCGTCCGGGGGTGACGCGGGCGGCGGAGCCGCCGGAAAGGCGCGCGATCATGGGCAGCGCGAAGGCGATGGTCTTGCCGGAGCCGGTGCGGCCGCGGCCGAGCACGTCGCGGCCCGCGAGCGAGTCGGGCAGGGTGTCGGCCTGGATGGGGAAGGGCTCGGTGATGCCGGAGGCGACGAGCGAGTGGGCGAGGGCCTCGGGCACGCCGAGGTCAAGGAAAGAGGGCATGGGGATGCTTTCGTGGTTGCACGCTCGCGGATCGTCCGGCAGAGCGAGGGAGTTGGGCGACGGCGCGGGATCGCGCATCGGTTCGCCGATCGAAAAGACGTCGCGGCTCAGAAGGCCGGGAATCATGACGTCGACGCAGCAGCTTGGGAGAGCCGCAGCCTTCACCTTAGCAGGCGGTTGTGCCGCGACCCTGTGCGTCGGCCCCGCCGGCCGGTGCCGTGCGCCCGGC
>NZ_JBFUFC010000388.1:0-1466 GCF_056403635.1 Microbacterium sp. P2_F9
GGACGGCGCTTCGCGAGGATGCCGAGCGCCGAAAGGATCCCCGCCATGTCGGCTGTACCCGAATCCACCATCCTGGACTCCTCGACGAAGGTCGGCGGACTGCGCTCCCAGTACGGGCCAGGGCTGCTGGGAGTGCCTCGCGAGGGACTCCGGCTCAGCTGGCGCGTCGAGTCCGATCGCGCCGGCACGAGGCAGGTGGCGTACGAGCTCGCCTCGTCCGCTGAGGGAGCTGAGACGGTCTCGCACGGCGTCGTCGACGGCGCGGCATCCGTCGGCATCGCGGTCCCTGGGGCGCTCGCCCCGCGTGAACGCCGCGAATACTCCGTGCGGATCGCGACTGCCGAGGGCTGGACGGACTGGAGCGACACTCTCGTCGTCGAGGCGGGAGTGGACGGCCCCGACCTGGCCGCGCGGGTGATCGGCATCCCGAGCGAGCTGGGCGGACCCGTTCCGCTGCTGCGCCGTGAGTTCACGCTCGCATCGGCGCCGTCGTCGGCGCGCCTGCGCCTGAGCGCCCTCGGGCTGGTCGACGCGTGGATCAACGGCGTCCGCGCCTCCGACGCCCTGCTCACGCCCGGCTGGACCTCGTACCAGGAGCGCATCCTCGTGGACACCGTCGATGTCACCGGACTCCTTCGGCCGGGGGTCAACGTCATTGTGCTGGCGGTCGGCGAAGGCTGGTATCGCGGCAGCTTCGGCTTCGCCCGTCGCACGTCGATCTACGGTGACCGCATCGGCGCGCTCGCGCAGCTCGAGGTGGACGGCGAGGTCGCCATCGTCACCGATGCGACGTGGACAGGCGGATTCGGGGCGGTGCGATCCGCGAGCATCTACGACGGCACCGAGATCGACCTGCGCCTGGCCGAAGACGTCCACGCGGCGGGCTTCGCCGCGGAAGGGTGGACGACGGCCGAGGTTCTCGAGACTGACGCGACGCTGTTCGAGCCGCGCATCGCCGAGCCGGTGCGTGTCGTGGCGGAGCTGCCGATGCAGGCCTGGGCGCACGGGGGGCGCACCATCCTCGACGCGGGGCAGAACATCTCGGGCTGGGTGCGCTTGACGGTGAACGGCCGGGCCGGGAGCACCGTGACCATCCGCCATGCCGAAGTGCTCGAGCCCTCCGGCGATCTGCACACGGCAGCGCTCCGCAGCGCCAAGGCGACCGACGTCTACATCCTCGACCGCGACGGCGAGCACGTGCTCGAGCCGGTCTTCACCTTCCACGGCTTCCGCTATGCGGATGTCGTCGGCGCCGAGGTCGTCTCGGCCGAGGGCATCGCGATCTCGAGCGATCTCGCGCCGCGGAGCTCCTTCCACTCGTCGCATGCCGCGCTCGACGGGTTCCACTCGAACGTCTTCTGGTCGCAGCGCGACAACTTCGTCTCGGTGCCGACCGACTGCCCGCAGCGCGACGAGCGCCTCGGCTGGACCGGCGACGCCCAGGCCTTCAGCGCCACCGCGTCGAC
>NZ_JBFUFC010000389.1:0-1460 GCF_056403635.1 Microbacterium sp. P2_F9
GAACACCTCCGATTCTCGGCGCTATGTGCGGGCGGGACGGACTGCTGTCGCGGATGAGGCGGCACGGCTGCTGCGACTGTTCGCGCTGAAGTCGACGGAACCGGTAGGAACAACGCGAGCATGAGTCGGACAGAACGCCTCAACGCGATCCTCGATCTTCTGGCCGAAACCGGCCAAGTCGAGGTCGATGAGATCGTCTCGCGGCTGGACATCTCACCGGCGACCGCACGCCGCGATCTCGACTCACTCGCCGAACAGCAGCTGCTGACCCGGACGCGCGGTGGGGCGATCCCCCATTCGGTCGCCTACGAGCTCCCCGTTCGGTACCGCAGCGAGAGCGGGTCAGGATCGAAGCAGCGCATCGCGGCTGCAGCGAGCGCCCTCATCGCACCGGGTGCGGTGATCGGTCTGTCCGGCGGCACGACGACGACGGCGATCGCGGCCGCACTGAGCGTGCGTGCCGACCTCATGCAGCCCTCGCCGACCCCCAACCTCACCGTCGTCACCAACGCCGTGAACATCGCGGCCCAGCTCGCGACCCGATCGACCATCAAGCTCGTCCTGACCGGTGGCGTCGTCAACCCTCGCACCTACGAGCTGGTCGGAGACTTCGCCGACCCCGTTCTGCGCTCGGTCAGCCTCGACATCGCGTTCATCGGCGCGAACGGCGTCGATCCCACCGGCGGCCCATCCACCGACGACGAACGGGAGGCAGCCGTGAACCGTCTGATGGCGACCCGGGCCCGGCGGGCGGTGATCGTCGCGGACTCCTCGAAGCTGGCGCACCGCGCGTTCGCATCCATGGGGAATTCGGACCTGTTCCCGACGATCATCACCGATGACGGGATCTCGGCTGCAGATCGCACCGCGCTGTCCGAGGCCGGGTACGAAGTCATCGTCGCCCCGTGACCCGAAGAGCTGCGCCCTTCGCTACTCCGACAGGGTGAAGCGGCCGCCGTTGCGCCCTCGCGTGCGCGGCGGCGCCGTGCTCTCTCGGATCACGAATTCGGGTTCGACGAGCTCTGAGGAGAATGGCTCGTTGGGATTCTCGAGGTCGTGGAGGAGAAAGCGGACCGCGCGAACTCCCATCAGGTCGTAGGGGAATCTAATGGTCGTGAGCGCGGGGACCGCGTAGCGAGCGAGCCGGTTGTCGTCGGCACCCATGACGGAGATGTCGTCAGGAACACGGACGCCCGATTCCTGCAGGGCGCGAAGCACGCCGAATGCCATCTCGTCGCCCGCGACGAAGACCGCGGTCGCCTCGGGGATCTTGGCGAGCAGCAGACCGTTCTCGTAACCCGACTCAGGACTCCAATCCCCTTGCAGAAGTTCGGGAATGGGTCGCCCGGCATCCGTCAACGTCGCCCGCCACTCGTCGGCGAACTGAGGTGCGCCCTCGCCGGCGATGTACCAGACGGTCTCATGTCCGAGGTCCAGCAGGTAATCGACCGCCCGACGCG
>NZ_JBFUFC010000390.1:0-1430 GCF_056403635.1 Microbacterium sp. P2_F9
GTCCGCAGGGGGGGGATCGTCTCAGCATCCGTCGGAATCCGACGCGCGCGGCGGGTGAGGGCGGTGAAGCTCCGGCATCCGGTTCCTGGAAGTTCCCTGTATCCTGAGCGGGCGAAAGGGAGTATCCCAACCTCGCGTGTCCGTCATCACGGTTCCCAGATCTCGGGAGCCCGGGCGCGCGCCGCAGTCGCGGGGGAGAGACTTTCGGTCCATCGCGAACCCCCGAAAGGCCCTCATGACCTTTGAGATCCCCGTATGGTTCCAGATCAGCTCGCTCGTCGTGCTGACTCTGATCCTCATCATCGACCTCGTGCTCGCCGTGAAGCGGCCGCACATCCCCTCCATGAAGGAGTCGGCCCTGTGGGTCAGCTTCTACGTCGGGCTCGCGCTCGTCTTCGCCGTCGTGCTCTACTTCGTCTCCGACAGCGCCGACGCCATGGGCCAGTTCCTGGCCGGCTGGCTCACCGAGTACAGCCTCTCGATCGACAACCTGTTCGTGTTCGTGCTGATCATGGCCCAGTTCGCCGTGCCCCGGAAATACCAGCAGCAGGTGCTGATGGTGGGCATCATCATCGCGCTCATCCTGCGCGGCATCTTCATCATGCTCGGCGCTGCGCTCATCGAGCAGTTCAGCTGGATCTTCTACTTCTTCGGCCTGATCCTCGTCTTCACCGCGTGGCGACAGGCGTTCCCGAAGTCACATGAGAACGACGTGCAGACCGAAACGGGCGTCGTGCGCTTCGCCCGTCGGTTCATGGACGTGAGCGACGAGTACGACGGCGCCAAGATCCGCACGGTCGTCGGAGGCAAGAAGATCTGGACGCCGATGATCCTCGTGTTCATCGCGATCGGGTTCACCGACCTGATCTTCGCGATCGACTCGATCCCGGCGATCTTCGGCATCACCCAGAGCCCGTTCATCGTGTTCACGGCGAACATCTTCGCGCTCATGGGCCTTCGGCAGCTCTACTTCCTGCTCGGCGGCCTGCTCGACCGTCTCAAGTACCTGCACTACGGCATCGCGTTCATCCTCGCCTTCATCGGTGTGAAGCTGTTCTTCCACGCCCTGCACACCAACCAGGTGCCGTTCATCAACGGCGGCGAGCCGGTTCCGTGGGCGCCGGAGATCTCGACCTGGGCGTCGCTGATCGTCATCGTGCTGTCGATGGCCGTCGCGACGATCGCGAGCCTCATCTCGTCCAGCCGGGACAAGAAGCGCGAGGCGGCGGCCGCCGCCGCTGCCGCTCCCGGGGTCGAGCAGTCGCCCGCGGCGCCCGACGACAAGAGCTGATCGAGCCGGGCGGTCCGCACCCGGTGGTATTCTGACCGGGTGCGGATCGCTCGTCTTCTCCTTAGCGGCCGCAGCGAGATCTCGTTCTGAGCCCCTCCTCGCCGCGGAGTCCGTTGCGGGCTTGATCCATCACCCGAGG
>NZ_JBFUFC010000391.1:0-1420 GCF_056403635.1 Microbacterium sp. P2_F9
GGCCGTCGTCGCGGCCAAACGGCTGCGACCGTTCCTCGTCACCTCTCACCCGCACTGGCCGCTCGGACTTCCGGAATGGACAGCGGACTGGGTCGCCCTCGGCCTGCGCGACGAAACCGCCGACCTGGTGTCGGTGTGGCGGCGCGGTCCGTCGGGCGCCGTCGCTCTGGCCTTCGCGCACCTGATCGGTCGTGAGATCACTGTCACGACCGAGTTCCCCGCACACCTTCCCGCCTGGCAGACCGAATGGGATGCCGCGACGGGAACCCTGACCGTGCACGCGGACGATGCACCCATCGCCGCGCGTACCCTCCGCCTCGCCACCAGCCCCATCGGCCCGGCGTGGGCGGCCCCAACCCAGCAATCAGAATGAACACACCAAGAAGGAGCAATTCAATGAAGAAAGCACTTGTGGGGCTCGCCATCGCCGGCGTGACCGCTCTCGCGCTCAGCGGCTGCAGCGACCCCAGCGCGGGAAGTGGCGGCGACAGCGCAGCGCCCGCGGACTGGCCCGCCCAGGACGCGAGCCTGAAGGGCACGACTCTGACGATCTGGGCCGCGCAGAACTCGAACAAGATCCCCGACAGCGTCGTGGCCGGGTTCGAGAAGCTGACCGGGGCGACCGTCGACGTCGTCACCATCCCCGACCCGTACGAGCAGAGCGTGCAGACGAAGGTCGCCTCGGGCGACAAGCCCGACCTCGCGTTCTGGCAGCCCACCGCCTCGATGCTGACGGCACTGAACGCGTCGACCAACCTGCAGTCGCTGGATGGCGCGCCGTTCATCGACAGCTACCAGTCCGGTCTGCGTGACATCACCGGCATTCTCGATGACACCCGCTACGCCGCGCTCATCACGACCCCCGCGGTGGAGGGCGTCTACTACAACAAGGAGGTCTTCGAGGCGGCCGGGATCACCGATCTGCCCGCGAACTGGGACGAGTTCGTCCAGGTCGCACGCGACCTCAAGGCCGCAGGCGTCACCCCGTTCTTCGACTTCGGCGGCGGAACGCCCTGGGCGACCCAGTGGTGGGTGCAGGTCCAGCTCGCGGATGCCGCGAAGGACGGCTTGTGGGATCGGGTCAACGCGAACGAGGAGAAGTTCACCGACCCCACGATCCAGGGTGCGATCGACACCTACGACAGCCTCATCAAGGAGGGTCTGTTCAACGAGAACCTGAAGACGGCGACGTTCGAAGACCAGGGCGCGGCCATTCTCGCCGGCGACGCGGCGATGGCGGTTCAGGTCAACTCGTTCTTCGGCCAGCTGCAGTCGCTTGCCGACACCGCCGAACTGGACGAGAAGATCGGCTTCTTCCCGATCTCACCGAGCGGCAACGTCGGCACGTTCATCCCGGATCAGTCCAACGCCCTCGTCGCCTTCAAGACGGGCGACGCCACGCGTGAGGCCGGGGCGCGGC
>NZ_JBFUFC010000392.1:0-1373 GCF_056403635.1 Microbacterium sp. P2_F9
CCCGCTCTTCTGCGTCTGCGAGCTACCGGGCGGCGCCGGGGATGACGAACGAGTCGTCGTTGTCGGTCGTCCAGTCGCCGGTGGCGAGGTAGGCGACCTTCTTCGAGATGGAGACCGCGTGGTCGCCGAAGCGCTCGTGGTAGCGGCTCGCGAGCGTCGCGTCGACGGTCGCCGCGGGCTCGCCCTGCCAGCTGTCGCTGAGCACCTTCTCGAACACCGAGATGTGCAGCTCGTCGATGGCGTCGTCGTCGTTGCGGATCTCCTCCGCGAGCGCGAGGTCCTGGGTGCGCAGCAGCTCGGTGAGCTTTCTGGCGACCTCGACGTCGAGCTGCCCCATCTCGATGAACGTCGACTTCAGGCCCTTGGGGATGGCGCGGTCGGGGAAGCGCATGCGGGTGAGCTGGGCGATGTGCTCGGCGATGTCGCCCATCCGCTCCAGCGACGCGCTGATCCGGAGGGCGCTCACCACGATGCGGAGGTCGCGCGCGACCGGCTGCTGGCGCGCGAGGATCTCGATCGCCTGCTCGTCGAGGGCGATGGCCTTCTCGTCGATGATCGCGTCCGCTTCGATGACTTCTTCGGCGAGGGCGACATCACTCGTGCCGAACGCGCGGGTCGCCTTCTCGATCGCCACGGTCACCAGTCCGGCGATCTCGACGAGTCTCTCCTGAACGTCTTCGAGCGACTGGTGGAAAACTTCGCGCATGGGAACACCTCTCTGATTCGCGGCGGCAACCGCCCCGCGACCCTCGCGATTGTCGTCAGCGAAGGTTAACGAACGGTGCCACGAGAGTGAATAGTACTGGGCCGGGCTCGCGGCGAGGCCGCTGACGGCCCGAACGGCGCCCGGTTCGCCCGTACTCTGGGGGAATGCATTCGACGCAGCTCGCGCTGCTCGCCCTGCTCCTCGGGGCGGCGATCGGGGGTCTCGTGTCGGTCATCGTGATGGCCGCTCTGCGGGCGCGCGATCGCCAGAGGGTGGAGCAGTCCACCGCGGTCCCGGACGGGGTGGCGGAGGTTCTGCACGGCATGGATGACGCGGCCGCCGTGGTGGACACCTCGGCCACCGTCCTCGCCGCCTCGGCCTCGGCCGTGCCCTTCGGGCTCGGCGAAGGCTCCGTGCTCCCCAGCGCCGAGCTGAAGGGGCTTGCCCGCCGCGCCCGCGCCGGCGAGGCGGMGGCGACCGCCACGCTGCGGCTCTCGCGCGGCGCTCTGCCGGCCGAGCCGAGGCTCGTCGTGGTGCGGGCGACCAAGATCTCGCCGAGGCTCACGTTCCTCGTGCTGCGCGACATCACCGAGAAGGAGCGCGTCGAGCAGATGCGCCGCGATTTCGTCGCCAACACCAGTCACGAACTGAAGACGCCGGTCGGCGC
>NZ_JBFUFC010000393.1:0-1372 GCF_056403635.1 Microbacterium sp. P2_F9
TCTCCGAGCGGCTATCGGTGTGCGCGCGCGACGACGACGCGAACCGCGATCAGCACACCCCCGAAGCCCGCGATCAGCAGTCCAGCGAGACCGAGCGAGCCCAGCCCGTCATGCTTCGACGAGGACATGCCCGTCGCCGCGAGCGTGGCAGCCGCCGGGGGCGCCACGACCGCGGTGACAACAGCCGGCGCCACGACAGCGGACACGGCCGGCACTGCGGGCGCCGCGGTCGGCGACGGGAAGATCGCCGACCCGCCGACATGACCGAACGCGAAGATGAACGTGTTCGGCGTCCCGTGCTCCGGGTCGTCCGATGTCTCCCCGAAGGAATACGCCTCGGCTCCGACCGCGGCGAGCGCGGCCTGGGCTCCGGCCTCGGATTCGGCCGCCCCATAGAAGATGATGAACGACAATGATGCGCCGGGCGCGAGCCCGCCGAACGAGAAGTCGAACAGCGCACCGTGATCGTCCGGCCCGGAGTCGACCGCGTTTCCGTGGAAGAGGATCTCCGACGGACCCTCCAGCGGGTTCGGCGAGGCGAAGCCGTCGTCGCTCGTGTACGTGAGGGCGCTGGCAGTGCCACCATCGATCGTCACGAACTCGTCGAACGCGGTCGGCTCAACGTCCCAGTCCATCACGCGGCGATACTGCACCGTGGCGATGGGCTCGCCCGACAGGTTCTCGATCGTGACGTTCACCTGGTAGAGGTTGGGCGTGTCGGCGGACGGGATGTACTCGTGGGTCACCCGGAAGTACGGCGCCTCCGCCTCATCGGTCACGAGCACCACCGACTTCGCGGTCGAACCGGTCCACTCGAACGACTCCAGAACCAGATTCTCGCCGCCGGTGCCGAGTTCGGCGAGGTTCGCGCCGCCCCAGACTCCCGTTGCCGGGTCGGCGACACCCCAGCCCTCGCAGACGCAGCCGGGCGATGTCGAATCGTTGTTGGTCGGGAGGTAGCCCAGCCCCGCGTCGCCGGGCCCAGCGGGCGAACCGGTCGCGTCATCGGTGTTGAGCTCGCCGGTCGGGTTCACCGCGAGCAGCACGGTGCCGTTGTCGATGCACACGGCGGGGTAGCAMGGGTCACCCGGCTCGGGCAGCGTCGCCGCAGGTTCTTCGGCCGCGAACAAGGTGACCGTCGGCCCATCGGGCGACTCGGCGAAGACCTCCTCCGGCGTCGCGCCCGCGGGAGCAACCACCACATCGGCCGGCTCTACGGGGTCGGCGACGGCGGCCCGCGGATCCGTGACGGCCGCGGGCGAGTCCGCAACGGGGGTCGGCGGATCCGTGACGGGGGTCGGCGGATCCGTGACGGCGGTCGGCGGATCCGTGACAGGGGTCGGCGGATCCGTGACGGGGGTCGGCGGATCCG
>NZ_JBFUFC010000394.1:0-1311 GCF_056403635.1 Microbacterium sp. P2_F9
GCGCTGGACGGGCGAGTGCCTACGTACCTCGCCGACCTGCGGGAACGGGCCGGTGTGCAGCAGCAGTCGACCCTCCGCGGACTGCTGCGGGGCGACCTGCACAGCCACAGCGACTGGTCGGATGGACTGACGTCGATCGACCTGATGGCTGAGGCCGGTCGCGCGCTCGGTCACGAATACCTCGCGCTCACCGACCACTCGCCGCGTCTTCGGGTTGCGAACGGACTGTCGCCGGAACGTCTGCGCGCGCAGGAGGAGCTGGTGCGTGGGCAGAGCGGCGGAGCGTTCACGCTGCTGTGGGGGATCGAGGTCGACATCCTCGAAGACGGCGCTCTCGACCAGGAGCCCGATCTGCTCGACCAGCTCGACATCGTGGTGGCCTCGGCGCACTCGAAGCTGCGGATGGAGCGCGGGCCGATGACTCGGAGGCTGGTCGCCGCGGTGTCGGACCCGCGGGTCGACGTCCTCGGGCACGTCACCGGTCGGCTCGTGGAAGGCTCCCGAGGAACCCGGCCGGCATCGACGCTCGACGCGAAGGCGGTCTTCGACGCGTGCGCGGCACATGGCGTCGCGGTCGAGATCAACTCCCGCCCGGAGCGCCAGGATCCGCCGGACGACCTCGTGGCGATCGCCTTGGACGCCGGATGCCTCTTCTCGATCGACTCGGATGCGCATGCTCCGGGGCAGCTGTCGCTGATCGACTACGGCGCGCAGCGCGCCGAACGACTCGGGGTGCCGGCGGAGCGCATCGTGACGACCTGGCCGCTCGAGCGACTCAGGGAGTGGACCGCAACACGGAAGGTGGGAAGCCGATGACGACCGACCAGCGCGATGCCCTTGCACGCGCCTGCGACGAGGAGTACGGCCTCCTGAAGGAGCTGGTGAACCGGCTGCGGGAGGAAGGCCGCCTCGACACGGCGTTCACGAACGAGGCACGAGACCGGAGCGTGCGCGACGTGCTCGCCCACCTGCACGCCTGGCACCTGCTGCTCGAGGGATGGTACGAGGACGGCATGATCGGCGGCTCGCCTGCCCTCCCGGCCGACGGCTATACCTGGCGTCAGCTCGACGCGTTGAACGTCACGCTGCGCGACCGCTCGGCGGATGCGTCGCTCGATGAACTCGAGCGGCGCCTGGAGTCCTCGCACGAGGGGCTCCGCCGGCTGGTGCTCGCCCACTCCGACGAGGACCTCTTCGACCGCGGCGCCTACCCGTGGACCCGCGGGACCGCGCTCGGCGAGCTCTGCCTCGAGTGCGGCGGCAACCACTACGCCTGGGCTCGCCGCGCGATCCTCGCGGGCATCGGCGAGG
>NZ_JBFUFC010000395.1:0-2254 GCF_056403635.1 Microbacterium sp. P2_F9
ACGGAGTGGAGTGCAGAAGCCAGTTGGACGGTGAGATGAGCGACGAGGTCTGGCGGCAGCGGGCCATCGTTGATGCGCTCGGCAAGGTTCGTGCCGTCGACGAATTCCATGACGAGGTATTGCGGCTGTCCTGGGTCGACGCTGCCGTCGAGGAGCTTCACGAGAGCGGGGTGATCGAGCGAGGCCAGCACCGTCATCTCGGTGCGCGCCCGAACCGGGGAGTCGACCGCGTCGGCATCGCCCCGGATGAGCTTGACGGCCACGGTCCGTCCGAGCCACAGGTCTTCGGCTCGATAGACGTGCGCCATGCCGCCCTCGCCGATGCGCTCGCCCAGCTGATAGCGGCCGCCTAGGAGGGCAGTCGTCGGTGCTTCTTGCAACGGCTGCATGACGCCCGTCCTTCCCTGCGGCAACGATCGGTGGCTCGATACGAGGACGCTACCTCGCTGAATTGCGAGGGCCAGATGGGTTGACAGACGCGCGGTCCGTCTGCTCGCGTCTGATCGCGCTCGAGGTCCGTCGATGCCCACGATCGCTCCGGTGTCAAGGACCCAGACACATCGGGCCGACCGCCCTGCGGACGATTCTGCCGCCGGCTGGGAGCCTGTCGCGTTTTACGCCATTTCGCGCGGTTCCGCCAGGGGGTCCTCGGCTTCGGCGACCGCGCATAGCGTGAACCTCGCAGCGGCCAACCCCGGTCGCGCATCCACCCTCGCCACCGAATGAGGACAAGGAGCAGAGATGTCTACATCATGGGACGCATGGAACTACCGGGAGTCGGCGGACCGCACACCCGAGTCCAGCAACCTGGTGGGCTACCACGTGCACGCCAGCGACGGTTCCATCGGCAAGATCGATGAGGCAAGCCACGAGGTGGGCACCAGCCGGATCGTCGTCGACACCGGCCCGTGGATCTTCGGGCGGAAGGTGGTCCTTCCTGCCGGAACGATCCAGCGAGTGGATGACGTGGAACAGAAGGTCTATGTCGACCTGACGAAGGACCAGATCAAGAACTCTCCGGAGCTGGATGAGTCCGCCACCGACGACGACCCCGCCTACCGAGATCGCCTCGACACCTATTACGGCGAGTTCTACCGGTGACCGCCGTGGTGCCCCGCCCCACGGCGCGCCCCCCCCCGCCCACGCAGAGCCAACACTCAGCCATCGACGGATTCTGGGTGTCGCCGTATGTGCGCGCCCGGCAGACCCTCGCGATCGCGCTGGGGGAAGACGGCCCCCACCCCCCGGTGGTCGTGGATGAGCGACTCAGGGATCGCGAACTGGGGATCCTCGATCTGCTGACCAGTCATGGTATCGCCCGTCTGCAGCCTGAGGAGATGGAGCGGCGCCGTCACCTCGGCAAGTTCTACCACCGACCCCCGGGCGGTGAATCGTGGGCCGATGTCGCACTGCGGCTTCGTTCGTTCCTGCGCGACGCGACGGAGATGGAGGGCGGCAGCGCGATGGTCGTCGCGCATGACGCCGTCGTGATGCTCCTGCTCTATCTGATGCTCCCCATGGACGAGGCGCAGCTGCTGGAGTTCGCGGCGACCAACACCGTCCTCAATGCGTCGGTGACCCACGTCGTGCGGGCCGGGAGGGGCTGGGAGCTGGTCGAATTCGCCTCGGTCGATCACCTCCGCCGTGAGGGCGCCGAGATCACCGTCCACCCCGGGCACCCCGATGTCGAGCCCGAGTAGCCCCGTCGGTCGGCAGCTGCTCCGGGAGTGGGGGCTGCCCGATCCTGGCGAGTCGAAGAAGTCCCGCGGTCGGGTGATGGTCGTCGGCGGGTCGCGGCGCTCGCCGGGTGCAGTCCTCCTCGCCGGAGAGGCGGCGCTGCGGGTCGGAGCGGGGCGGCTCGGGCTGGTCGCACCAGCCTCGATCGAGGCGCAGCTCGGGACCGCGATCCGCGAGGCGGCGATCTTCGCCCTCCCCGCCGAGGCGACCGATCCGCTCGGGCGCGCCGTGCGCGAAGAGCTGGAATCGGCTGATGCGGTGCTGGTCGGTCCGGGATTCGACGACGCGGACGAGACGCGCGGCACTCTGCTCGCCGTCGCTGACGCGCAGGTGGCCGCTCTGGTGCTCGACGCCTTCGCGATCGGCATCCTTCCTGACATCGACCGCACGCGGCTGCCGTCGACGCTCATTCTGAACGTCAATCTCGAAGAGGCGGCGATCCTCCTCGGCAGGGAGATCGGCGCGGACCGCGTCGATGACGTCCTCGAGATCGCACGGCGGTTCGACGCCGTGGTGA
>NZ_JBFUFC010000396.1:0-1272 GCF_056403635.1 Microbacterium sp. P2_F9
CGCGCGACGTCATCGCCGGCCTGCTTGCCGACATCCCGTGGGATGCCGAGATCGGGAGCCTCTCCGGCGGCCAGCGGCGGCGGGTTGCCCTCGCCGCGCTCCTCTCCGGCGACGATGACGTGCTCTTCCTCGACGAGCCCACGAACCACCTCGATGTCGAGGCCATCGCGTGGCTCGCCGAGCATCTGAAGCGGCGCTGGGCCGCGACATCCGGCGCACTGCTCGTCGTCACCCACGACCGGTGGTTCCTCGATGAGGTCTGCACCAAGACGTGGGAGGTGCACGACCGCATCGTCGAGCCCTTCGACGGCGGCTACGCCGCGTACATCCTGCAGCGCGTCGAGCGCGACCGGCAGTCCACCGTCATCGAGGCGCGACGACAGAACCTCGCCCGCAAGGAGCTCGCCTGGCTGCGGCGCGGCGCCCCGGCCCGCACCTCGAAGCCGAAGTTCCGCATCGACGCCGCGAACGAGCTCATCGCCGATGAGCCGGAGATCCGCGACAAGCTCGCACTGCAGTCGCTCGCGGTCTCGCGGCTCGGCAAGGACGTCGTCGACCTGCTCGACGCGTCAGTGTCTTACCCTTCGACAGGCTCAGGGACCCCGAAAGAGGTCCTGCATGCCGTGGAGTGGCGCATCGCGCCGGGCGAGCGGACCGGCATCCTCGGGGTGAACGGCGCGGGCAAGTCCACCCTGCTGGGGCTCGTCTCCGGCGACGTGGAGCCGACGGCGGGCCGCGTCAAGCGCGGCAAGACCGTCCAGGTCGCCACGCTCACGCAGCGCCTCGACGAGCTCGAAGAGCACMTGAACGATCCGGTCAGGGTCGTGATCTCGCGCCTGCGCACAACCTACGAGTTCGGGTCAGGATCGAAGTCTCAGGAGCTCACCCCCGGCCAGCTCCTCGAGCGGATGGGCTTCGCCAGCGCGCAGCTGTCCACGCCCGTCAAGGACCTCTCCGGCGGGCAGAAGCGGCGGCTCCAGCTGCTGCTGATCCTGCTCGAGCAGCCGAACGTGCTGATCCTCGATGAGCCGACCAACGACCTCGACACCGACATGCTCGCCGCGATGGAAGACCTGCTCGACTCATGGCCGGGCACCCTCATCGTCGTCTCGCACGACCGCTACTTCCTCGAGCGCGTCACCGACCAGCAGTACGCGATCCTCTCCGGGCGCCTCCGTCACCTGCCCGGCGGGGTGGACGAATACCTGCGACTCCGCAAGCGCGAGCAGGACGCGCCCGCCGCGGGGGCGAGCGCGCCGACCGCGTCCCCGA
>NZ_JBFUFC010000397.1:0-1258 GCF_056403635.1 Microbacterium sp. P2_F9
TGCTCGGGCCGATCATGTTCGAGATCCCGTCCGCCGAAGACGTCGACAAAGTCATCGTGACCAAGGCCGCCGTCCAGGAGGGCGCAGCCCCGACCCTCGTGCTGCGGCAGAAGCGCAAGAGCGCCTAGCTCGCGACAGCGAGCGGATGTCGGCGGCCACGCCTAGCGTGGCCCGTATGCGCCCGTTCCAGATCGACGTGCCCGACCCCATCTTGCGAGATCTCCGCGCTCGWCTCGAGATGGCGCGGCTGCTTCCCGATTCGCCTCGGCGACCGGCATCCGGAATGTCCGCTGCCTATCTGCGCGCGCTCGTGACGACGTGGCGGGAGTTCGACTGGTCGGCTCGCCAGGCGTGGCTCAATGAGCATCCGCAATTCGTGGCGGAGATCGGCGACACGGCCCTCCACTTCGTGCACCGTCGTGCTGCGCGCGCGGACGCCCCGGCCTTGCTGATCATGCACGGCTGGCCGCATCTGTTCAGCCTCCAGTTGGAGTTCGCCGACCTGCTGCCGGACTTCCACGTCGTCGTGCCGAGCCTGCCAGGATTCGGCTTCTCGACGCCGTACGCCGAGGGCGCGATCACCGAGGTGCGCCTGGCCGCCACGATGCACACGCTGATGACCGATGTGCTCGGCTACGACCGCTACCTCACCTACGGCGAGGACGTGTCCGCGAACGTCAACGACCTGATCGCCGCCACCTACCCCGGCCAGGTCGCGGGCATCCTGGTGACGCACTCCCACTTCCCCTCACGTGCCGAGCGCAGCCGGCTCACCGACCCCGCCGAGCGCGCGTTCTTCGACGACCTCGATGCGGCGCATGGTCCGAACGGCGCCTACGGCCACGTCCAGGGCACCCGGCCCGACACGCTCGCCGCTGCACTGAACGACTCACCGGCCGGGCTGATCGGATGGCTGACCGAGAAGCTCGTCGAATGGAGCGACACTCCTCCTGGTGACCCTGCGGCCGTCGAGCGCCGGATCTCGAGGGACCGCATCCTCACCGAGGCGATGATCTACTGGGTCACCGAGTCCATCGGCACGTCGTTCCGGCCCTATTACGAGGGTGMCGACCAGCCCGCTCCGATGCCGGCCGTCGAGGTGCCGGCGGCGGTGTTCATCCAGCGTCACGAAGGCTCGTACCCCGAGTCCATCGCCCGCGGCTACTACCGCGACCTCCGGGTGTTCGAGCGACTGGCCGAAGGCGGGCACTTCACAGCGGCCGAGGTCCCCGCGGGGCTCGCGGAGCGAACCCGCGCG
>NZ_JBFUFC010000398.1:0-1251 GCF_056403635.1 Microbacterium sp. P2_F9
CCTGCTCTACGCGGCGCAGCGTCAGATCATCATCGTCAGCCCCTACTTCGTGCCCGACGAGGCGCTGCTCCTCGCCATCACGACCGCCTGCCAGCGGGGGATCAAGGTCGAGCTCTTCGTCTCGGAGGAGGGCGACCAGGCGATCGTCTACCACGCGCAACGCAGCTACTACGAGGCCCTGCTGCGGGCGGGGGTGAAGATCTGGATGTACCGACGGCCCTACATCCTGCACAGCAAGTCGATGACGATCGACGACGAGGTGGCGATCATCGGCTCGAGCAACATGGACATGCGCTCGTTCGGTCTCAACATGGAGATCACGCTCCTGGTGCGCGGCGAGGGGTTCATCACGCAGATGCGCGAGGTTGAGGCGAAGTACCGCAGCCTCAGCCGCGAGCTGACCATGGATGAGTGGGAGAAGCAGAAGCTCGGCTCGACAGTGCTCGACAATCTCGCCCGGCTGACCAGCGCGCTGCAGTAGGACGGTCGTCGATTCGGCCATAGGTAGGCTGGCGCCATGGTGGAGGAAGTGGCGGTACCGCTGGACGTGCGGCTCCGCTTCGGTCGCGCCGCCGTGCAGGTTGTCGCCGACCGCATCGGGGTTGATGTCCTGCACATCAAAGGGGACGCCGTCGACCCGTCGCTGCGTGCAATGCGGACGGGCACCGATGTCGACATTCTCGTTCGGCCGGCCGACGTGTCTCGGGTGGACCGCGCGATCCGACGCGAGGGCTGGGTGCTGTACAGCACCTTCATGTACGGATCACCGTTCGGGCACGCGCAGACCTACCTGCACGACTCGTGGGGATACCTCGACCTTCACCGGGCATTTCCCGGGATTCGCCTCGCCCCCGCCTCGGCCTTCGACATCCTCGCGCTCGACAGCAGACTGATCGATGAGGTGGGAGTCGCGTGCACGGTCCCGGGCATCGATGCGCAGGCGGTGCTGCTGCTTCTGAACGCCGCCCGCGATGGCGCCACGCGAAGCGCCGACGTCGCGCGCCTCTGGGAGCGTGCGTCCCCTGACGATCGCGGCCGACTCCTGCGACTCGTGGACCAGCTGCAGGCCCACGTCGCCTTCGCCGCTGCGACGGGGGACCTCGAGAGCTACCGCGACAGACCGGAGTGGGCGCTCTGGAAGGCGATTGTCGAAGGGGGCCCCAGGAGCGCGGAGTGGTGGGGCCGCATGCGCGCCGCGACGTCCGCGAGCGAAGTGCTCGGGCTCATCGCCCGCGTAGCGCGCGTGAATAC
>NZ_JBFUFC010000399.1:0-1210 GCF_056403635.1 Microbacterium sp. P2_F9
CCGCCCGCCGCGCCACGCGTGGCAGAGCGCGATCGCGAGGGCGTCGGCGGCATCTGCGGGCTCGGGCGGCGCGTCCAACCGCAGGATGCGCGCGATCATGGTCTGCACCTGACTCTTGTCGGCGGTGCCGTAGCCCGTGACGGCCGCCTTGACCTCGGAGGGTGTGTGCGTCGCGGCGGGAAGCCCATGCTCGGCAGCCAGCAGGAGCGCGATGCCGCTCGCCTGCGCGGTGCCCATCACGGAGTGCCGGTTCTGCTGCGCGAAGACCCGCTCGACGGCCACGACATCCGGCTGATGGCGTGCCAGCACGTCGCGGATCCCGGCCGCGATCAGCGCGAGGCGCTGCTCGATCGGGAGTGCCGGGTCGGAGCGGATCACGCCCACGTGCACCAGCGTGGCCGAGCGGTTGCCGGCGACGTCAACGACGCCCACGCCGCAGCGGGTGAGCCCGGGGTCGACGCCGAGGACGCGAAGGGATGCCACTCCCCCACGCTAAGCGCGGGTGCGGGCCGCGAGGCCCAGGCGCGCCCGCGAGGACCCGCTGGTCAGTCCTCGGTCTCGAGCTCGGCCTGCACCTCGGGGCTGAGGTCGAAGTTGCTGAACACGTTCTGAACGTCGTCGCTGTCCTCGAGCGCATCGATCAGGCGGAAGATCCGGCGCGCGGTGTCGGCATCGATCTCGACCTTGAGGCTCGGGACGAACTCGACGTCCGCAGACTCGTAGTCGATCCCGGCCTCCTGCAGCGCGGAGCGCACCTTCACAAGGTCGGACGCATCGGTGATGACCTCGTAGCCGACGGCGTGCGGCTCGATCTCCTCGGCACCGGCCTCGAGGACGGCGAGCATGACGTCCTCTTCGCTGGTGCCCTCGCCGGCGACGACGATGACGCCCTTGCGCTGGAAGTTGTACGCCACGCTGCCAGGGTCGGCCATCGCGCCGCCGTTGCGGGACATGGCCGTGCGCACCTCGGCTGCCGCGCGGTTGCGGTTGTCGGTGAGGCACTCGATCAGCAGGGCGACGCCATTGGGACCGTAGCCCTCGTAGAGGATCGTCTGGTAGTCCACCGACTCGCCGGTCAGGCCGGCGCCGCGCTTGAYGGCGCGGTTGATGTTGTCGATCGGGACCGAAGTCTTCTTCGCCTTCTGGACCGCATCCTGAAGGGTGGGGTTGCCGGCAAGATCGGCACCGCCGATCTTGGCTGCGACTTCGA
>NZ_JBFUFC010000400.1:0-1209 GCF_056403635.1 Microbacterium sp. P2_F9
GCCGAGTGCGGCCCCGCCCGCGGCCGCACCGAGAACCGCCGCCCCCGGCAGCGCCTCGGTGGGCTGATCGCCGACCGGCAGGACGGCGGTGAGTCCGGTCGCGCCGGGCGGTGCGATGAGGGCGGATGCCGCCACCGCGACTTCGAGCGACGTCGGGCGCAATGCGGGGTCGGTCGCTGTCATCGCTGTCAGCAGGCGCTTCCAGCTGGGATCCAGCGAGTCGGGAACAGTCGGCGGGACCGTCAGTCGTATCGCGATCGCCTCATGCCCGGCCGCATTCGGGTATGCGCGCTGGCCGGTGATGGCCTCGAGGGCGACGAGCCCCAGCGCGTAGATGTCGGCCGGGGGAGCGGGCTGCTGGCCGCGCACCTGCTCGGGCGCGAGGTAGGCGGCGGTGCCGATGAGCATCCCCGGCGTGGTGAGGCGCGTCGAGTCGAGGAGGTAGGCGATGCCGAAGTCCGCCAGCTTGGGGCGGAACTGGCGTCCGGGCAGCGGCGACGGGGCGAGGATGACGTTCGACGGCTTGATGTCGCGATGCACAATGCCGGCGTCGTGCACCGCGTGCAGCGCCTCGGCCAGTTCGGCCGTCATGGCAGCGACCTCCGCGGCATCCACCGGTCCTCTTGCGATGAGGTCCCGCAGCGTCGGGCCGTCGATGTACTCCATCACGAGGTAGCCCTGGCCCTGCTCGCCGAGGTGCGCATCGAAGAGGGTGACCAGGGAGGGATGGCTCATCGAGGCGAGGATCGTCGTCTCGGAACGGACGCGCTCGAGGTGACCAGGGGTGTCGGTCTGCCCGCGGATGACCTTGATCGCCACGGTGCGCCCCAGCGCCGTGTCTTCAGCACGGTAGACGTCGGCCATTCCGCCTTCGCCGATGAGCTCCTGGATGCGATAGCGACCGGCGAGCAGGCCACCGGGCTCGATCGGGCCCGAGGCTCCATCGATGCTCATGCCGCTCCCTCGACCATGCAACGAGGGTAACCCGTGGTGCACGGGTCGAAGCGACGGTTGAATCTGCTGGCCGACCGTGCAAGACGGTCAGGATGCGGTGGGCCCCATGGGGCTCGAACCCATGACCCGCGGATTAAAAGTCCGATGCTCTACCGACTKAGCTAGAGGCCCGCGACGTCCTAGCCTACTTCGCCCCGTCGAAGCCTCGGAACGCCGCACGCAAGCGACCGCTGGTGCACCCTCGCAGTGCACCAG
>NZ_JBFUFC010000401.1:0-1203 GCF_056403635.1 Microbacterium sp. P2_F9
CCGTCGGCGAGCGTACGGGCGCCGCCGGCTGCTTCGCCGAGCTGGTCGCCCAGTGTCGTGAAGCCGAGGAACACGTTCTCGAGGTACACCTGCGAGAGCTGCTCGCCCATCAGCGACGCCGCAGCCTGGGTCACCTGCGCCGTGATGGCGTCGTCCACGATGAGCGCGTCGGGGGCGGTCTGCACCTCGAGGGTCGCCTGCTCGGGCGTGCCCCCCGGCGCGGTCGAAGTCGCGGCCGCGGAGAAGTTCTCCGGAATCGTGATGACGGCGTCGTAGGTGCCGTCCGCGAGGCCCTCTTCCGCGTCGTCGGCGTTGGAGATGGTCCAGGTCAGGTTGCTGTCCTGCTCGTCGGAGCCTTCGACGAGGCCCGCGGTCAGCTGGCGTCCGAGCGGCACGAGCTGGTCGTTGATCGTGACGGGCTCGTCTTCGTTCACGATCGCCGCGTTGAGGCTGTCGAGCCGCTCAGCGGGGTTGTAGAGCGCGGCCACGAGGATGCCGCCGATCACGACGGGCAGCAGCAGCACCCCGATGAGCGTGATCCACGTGACCGGTCGCCGCGAGCGGGCGCGTTCGATGATGTGGGGAATTCCGGCGCTGGTCATGCGGACACCTCGGCGGGAGTGGGAACGGAAGAGCGGGAGACATCGAGCACGTGCGCGCTCGCGCGGCCGGCCTCGGCGAAGAACGCCTGCGCGCCGACGGGGTCGACCGCGGAGGCGAGGACGGTGACGGATGCCGCGTCCCGCAGCATGGCGGCGGCGCGCTCGCGCTCGGCCCCGGCCGGGATCGCGTCGATACCGTCGATCACGAGGAGCGACGTGCGCCCGCGCAGGGCGAGCCGCAGCTCGTGGAGCGGGTCGGGGGAGCCGTGCAGCAGCGCGACCCCGACGTGCGCCCGCACCCAGGCGCTGCGCTCCGGCAGCAGGTGACCGGCCACCCGGAGGCGACCGCCGGTGGGCATCACGCGCCCGGCGATGGTCAGCAGCAGCGCCGTGTTCGCCGCGGGGGACGCGCTCGTGACGACGAGCGCCGTGCCGGGCTCGACGCGCACGGAGACCGCCTCGATGAGCGGGATCCCGTCGGCGTTCACCTCGAGCTCCTCGGCGACCACGACCGCGGTGGAGTCCGGCCCTGGCCAGTTCGCGAGGGCCAGCTCGCGCTCGACGGCCTCGCCCTCGATGTCGAAGTGGGGGAGCACCCGGT
>NZ_JBFUFC010000402.1:0-1197 GCF_056403635.1 Microbacterium sp. P2_F9
CCTCCGCCTCGGTCAGGCGGTCGGCGGCCTCCACCATGGCGCTCGCCGAGGTGTAGCGGTCGTAGTGCACGGCGATCTCGGCGCCATAGGCGCCGATCGACTCCGCCTGCTGCACGATGTCGAGCGAGCGGCCCTGGTAGAGCTGCACATCGGCGACCATGAAGGGCTCGAGCCGGGCGCCGAACCGCGAAGAGGTACGCCGGACGCCCTTGGCCACCGCGCGGAGCTTGCCGTGGGACCGCGAGAGCATCGTGACGATGCGATCCGCCTCGCCCAGTTTGTGGGTGCGAAGGACCACGATCTCATCGCGGTAGGTGGGCACGGATCCATTATCGCGGTCGGGCGCGCGCCCCGGTGGTCGCGGCGCGGGTCGGCATCCACAATGGTCGTGTGACCGAKCCGCTCTTCTCGCTTCCCCTCTGGGCCGACCTGGTCGCCGTGGGGCTCGGCGGCATTCAGGGGGCGCTGTTCGCCTCCGGGTTCCAGGGGGAACGCCGGCTCGATCTGCTGGGCGTCGCCATCATCGGCATCGTCATGGGGATGGGCGGCGGCCTCATCCGCGACCTGCTGCTGAACGCACAGCTCGCGACGCTGCAGAGCGACTGGTAT
This sequence comes from Microbacterium sp. P2_F9, assembly GCF_056403635.1. Classification (NCBI taxonomy): domain Bacteria; kingdom Bacillati; phylum Actinomycetota; class Actinomycetes; order Micrococcales; family Microbacteriaceae; genus Microbacterium; species Microbacterium sp. P2_F9. Next base: position 610 of record NZ_JBFUFC010000402.1, read on the forward strand.
CTGGTGACCGCCACCGCCGCCGCGCTGTTCGGCATGCTGCTGGCGGGCCTGTTCCAGCGGCTCAACGGCGCCATCGTGGCGCTCGATGCCGTCGCGATCGGACTCTTCGGCGCCTTCGGCACCAGCAAGGCGCTGTCCCTCGGCATGCCGATCGTGCCTGCGGTGTTCGTGGGCGTCTGCTCGGCGGTGGGCGGCGGCATCCTGCGCGATGTCATCATGGGGCTGCCGGTGGCGATCCTCCACGTCGGGTCGCTGTACGCGGTCGCGGCGGCGGCGGGATGCCTCGTCCTCGCGGTGGTGCATGCGCTCGGGGCTCCGATAGTCATCGCCGCAACCGTAGGTGCGATCGTGACGTCTGTGATCCGGCTTCTGGCCGTGCTCTTCGACCTGTCGCTGCCCGAGCAGCGCATGCTCTACCGTCGCAAGGTCGCGGTCGAGACCTCGACGATCCCGATCGTCCGCCCCGGCCGCAGGCGCTGAGCCCGAGGCGGGCCCAGCGCCTGCGGATCAGACGGAGGCGAGGGCTCCCGAGCGCTCGCGCGTGCGGATCGCGCGGTTGACCCCGGAGACGATCGCCTTGAGCGATGC
>NZ_JBFUFC010000403.1:0-1175 GCF_056403635.1 Microbacterium sp. P2_F9
CCCATGACCACCTCGATGACTACGCCGACATGCGCGAGTACTTCGAGGCGAAGCTCCCGCTGTTCCGACCCGACCGCGCGAAGCGCGCGGTGATCTCGCTGGACTCGACCCCCGGCTTCGAGGTGGTCGAGCGCTGCGAGGTGCCGTTCGTGACCGTGGGGACGCCGGCGATCGCCGCGGACCCGGATGCCGCGGCCGCCGCCGATTGGATCGTCGAGATCCTCGACGAGAAGCCCGCCGGCACCGAGTTCCGGCTGTCTTCGACGGACGGACGGACTCTGACGACGGTGGTCCCGGTGATCGGCCGCCACATGGCCGCCAACGCCGGCCTCGCGATCGTCATGATCCTCGAGGGCGGATACGCCTGGGCCGACCTCGTCGCCGCCCTCGACAGCACCGCGGGCGGGTCCGGGCCGATCGACGCGCACCTGCCGGGGCGCACGCAGCTCGTCTCCGGCGAGCACGGACCCGCCGTGTACGTCGACTTCGGCCACTCCCCCGATGCCTTCGAGAAGACGCTCGCCGCGGTGCGGCGGGTCACTCCCGGAAAGGTGCTGATGCTCTTCGGCGCCGACGGCGACCGGGACGCCACGAAGCGCCACGACATGGGGCGTACGGCGGTGGAGGGCAGCGACATCCTCGTGATCACCGATCACCACCCGCGGTTCGAGGATCCGGCGTCGATTCGCGCGACGCTGATCGAAGGCGCACGACGCGCCCAGCCCGACGCCGAGATCCACGAATACTCGCCGCCCGAGCGCGCGATCATCGAGGCGGTGGCCCTCGTCGGCGACGGGGATGCGATCCTGTGGGCCGGGCCCGGGCACCAGGACTATCGGGACATCCGCGGCGTCCGCACGCCGTATTCCGCGCGTGAGCTCGCGCGGCGCGCGCTGCGGGCGGCGGGCTGGGACGTCCCCGAGCCGCACTGGGCCGTGCCCTACCCGCCCGAGGCCTGACCGGTCCCACCATGCCTGCCGAGAGGGCAGATTCGCGCCGCCGCGTGAATCTGCCCTTTCGGCATCTGTGCAAGCGGAATCTCCTTGACCGTGGTCTGACCACACGCTATCCTTGTGGTAAGACCACACGTCGAAGGAATGAGACCATGAGCATCGTGACCCCCGCCGCAACCCAGGCGACCGGCACCGACAACCTCCCCGCGGCTTGGGAGGGCT
>NZ_JBFUFC010000404.1:0-1166 GCF_056403635.1 Microbacterium sp. P2_F9
CTCGGGGACCGGGGACGCGACTTGCGGCGGACGACGATCGTCGACCCGTCGTCGGACGTCGCGTCACCGGCCGAGGGGTCCGCGTGGCGCTGCGGACCCGGACGCCTGCCCGGGTGCGTGTCGTCGGGATCGACCGGCTGGGTGGCGTCGGGGTCGATGCCGCGGCGCCTCGAGATGGCGGTCGCGTCGTCGGGCTCGACGTGCGCGGCCGGATCGTCCGTCATCGCCGGACCACCGTCATCCGTCGCTGCGGCTCAGCCGGACCTCGGCGTCGCCGAGGAAGAAGAGGTCACCCGCCTCGACCTCTTCGCCTGGCGTCGCGGCCACTTCGGTGCCCATCAGGGTCGTGAAGAGGACTCCGTTGGTGGAGTCGAGATCGGTGATGTACCAGCGATCGTCGCGCAGCGCGAGACGGGCGTGCGTCTTGGAGATCGTCCGGGTGTCGTCGTCGAGCGAGACCAGCTGAGCCTCGGGGAAGGCCGGGTCAGGCGCGGGCCGGCGACCGAGGATGGCCACGGCGGAAGTCAGCGGGATGGGCGCCCCGAGCCGCGGCGCGATGACCCAGCCGGTGCGCTTGCGCCGCGCGACGATCGTCTGGTCGAGGGCGTCCTCGTCGGGGATGTGCGGCAGCACGTGCTGCGCGGACACCGATGCCAGCGCCGAACGCGGACCCCCGGCATCCGGTGCTCCGGCGATCGCCGAGACGGGGCCGGACGTCTCGGGGAAGGCCTCGGCCTCTTCGGGCAGCGGCGAGCGGGTGGGCGCCCAGGGCTCCTGGGCGGACAGCGGCGGCGCAGCCGGCACGCGCGTCACAGGGGGTGCGTCATCGAGCCCGCGGCGAACGGTGGGCGGCGCGGGGGGCGCGGCGGCCGCCGGCGGCGGAAGCGGCACGGCGGAGATCGGCGCAGGGGCGCCGGAGATCGCCCCGGTGACCTCGCCCGTCCAGTCGGACTCGTCGTCGAAGGCGAGCCCTGCACCGAGCAGCGGCGCCGCCGATGACGGAAGCGGCGGCGGGGTCCACCCGGCGCGCGTGACCACGGGCTCGTCGGCGGATCGGCCGGCGACCGGGGCAGGGGGCGCCGGCGGGACCGGGGGGACCGGCGGGAGCGGGGGGACCGGCGGGAGCGGCTCGTACGATGCTGCTTCCGCGAACGGCCACGCGGAGT
>NZ_JBFUFC010000405.1:0-1127 GCF_056403635.1 Microbacterium sp. P2_F9
GTCGTGCGCAGCATCCTGGGTCGCTATCTGGAGCACTCGCGCATCTTCGCGTTCCACAACGACGGCGATCCGCAGGTGTTCATCGGCAGCGCCGACATGATGCACCGCAACCTCGATCGCCGGGTCGAGGCGCTCGTGCGCGTCGTCGCGCCGGCCCACGTCAAGGAGCTCCTCACCCTCTTCGAACTCGCGATGAGCGACACCACGAGCTCGTGGTGGCTCGGTCCAGAGGGCGAGTGGACGCGGCACAGCCTGGACGAGGGCGGCAAACCGCTCACCGACATCCAGGATCGGACGATGACAACGGTGCAGCGCCGCCGCCGAGCCCGGGTGGTGCGATGACCGAGAGCGCGATCTACGCCGCCGGCGGTGTCGTGTGGCGGCTCGTCAACGGGAAGCTCACGCTGCTGCTCATCCACCGCACGGCCTACCGCGATGTGACGCTGCCCAAAGGCAAGGTCGAGCCGGGTGAGACGCTCGCCGAGACCGCGGCCCGCGAGATCCTCGAAGAGACCGGCATCCGGGTCAGCCTCGGCATCCCGGTCGGCGTGTCGAAGTACCACATGCCGAACAAGCGGCAGAAGATCGTGCACTACTGGTCTGCCGAAGCGACGGATGCCGCCATCCGGTCGTCCTCGTTCGTCCCGAACCGCGAGATCGCGGCGATCGAATGGGTGACGCCCAAGAAGGCGCTCAAGCGCCTCAGCTATCCGGTCGATGTGGAGATCCTCGAGAACTTCCTGAAGTTCGTCGACGACGGCATCCTCGCGACCTTCCCGATCATCGTCCTGCGTCACGCCAAGGCGCTGACGCGCGATGAGTGGAAGGGCGCCGACCATGCGCGTCCGCTGAACATCAGGGGTCGCAAGCAGGCCAATGCCGCAGTCGGCCAGCTCCTCGCCTTCGGACCGCGCAAGCTGATCTCCTCCCCCGCGGTCCGCTGCGTCAAGACCGTGACGCCGCTGTCGGCGGCCCTCGGGCGTCCGATCGATCGGACCCCCTTGATCAGCCAGGATGCCTGGGAAGAGGGCGCATCGGACGCGCGCCGCATCGTCGGCGAGCGCGTGCGATCCCGCAAGGCCGCGGTGCTCTGCAGCCATGGCCCGGTGCTCCCCGAGATCCTGACC
>NZ_JBFUFC010000406.1:0-1106 GCF_056403635.1 Microbacterium sp. P2_F9
GGCTGGGCAGTCTGCGCCGGTCGGCCGGTCTCTCTCCCGGCGCGTCGCGTGCCACAGGGCGCGCGGCGCGCGGGCGCTCAGCGCCTCGCTGACGGCCTGGAGGCGCGGCAGGTGGCAGGGTGTCCTGTGCCAGGCGATCGCACGTCCACCGACCTGCGGTGACCTGTGAGTGACACCCGTGCGTCGCGTGGCAGAGGGCAGCGTGCCACTGGCCGCGAACTGACGAGGCCAGATCGCCATTCACCAGAAAAGGCCTGGTCAGCAGATGGCATAACGGCAGGTTCTGTCTTTCCCGCGTGCGTCGCACCCGAGACCAGGATGCTGCGTCCCGCGTGCATCGCGTCCCGCAGCAGTCGCGCGGCGGCCGGCGCCAGCGATCCGGCGGCCACGAGGCGGTCGAGGTCTCGGAACGCCGGCAGGAACTTCCGGATGTTCACCGCCCAGTGGCGGCGGGTGATGTCGGGGATGACGACGTGGAGCCGGCTGCCGTCCGGTAGGGACGCGTCCACGAACGGCTGGCTGAGATCCACGCGGCGACCCGTGGAATGCAGCATGCGCTCGACCAGATCGCGCACCTGCGCGTCGGTGAGGGTGAGCGGCACGCGCTCGGCGACGCCGCCGCGGGCGAAGAACACCCGATCAGGTGCGTTCAGCCAGACTTCCTCGATCGTCGGATCGTCGAGGTAGGGCTGCAGCGGTCCGAACCCGGCGACGGCGGCGAGCACCTCGCGAACACAGGCCGGTTCGTCGTCCACCACGCTCAGGCCGCGGGCGAGCGCGAAGTCGTTGTGACGCCTCACCTCGGCGCGCACGATCTGGGTCGCGAGCTCCAGGTCGCGGGCCGGGTCGGTGCGCTCGGCGCGAAGTCGCTCCCGCACCCGCTCGGCCACCACGACAGCAGGCGCCAAGGTGGCGGGAGCGAGGGCGGTGGGACTCACCGGAGCATCCTCGCAAGGCGGCTCCGCGGCATCCGGAAGTTATCCACAGCCGAGCACGACGATGGCCGGGGAGGCGCGCCCCGGCCATCGTGCGTCTCTATGCCCTCATGTCACGAACCGCTGTTGACGGAGCCCCCGTTCGTGACGGTCAGCCCCGATGCCTCGTGG
>NZ_JBFUFC010000407.1:0-1087 GCF_056403635.1 Microbacterium sp. P2_F9
GCGCACACCCTGGTCGTAGGTGTCCTCGGCCAGACCCGAGATCGCGGCCTCTTCGCGGTCGCTGGCGCCCGACGCTCGCACCGTGCGAATCGACCCGACTGCTCGCTCGACCCCCGAGGTGAGCTGCCCGACGAGTTCCTGCTGATCGCGGGTCGCCTCGCGGATGCGCCCGCTCAGCAGCACGACGCCGGTGATCGAGACGCCGATGACGACCACGATGAGGGCGAGCAGCACGGGGTCGATGATCGCCATTGCGACGAGCGCCCCGAGGAAGATGAGCGAGTTTCCGACGGCATCGGCGAGGCCCTGCGTGAGCACCGCATAGAGCAGCGTCGTGTCCGTGCCGACGCGCGAGACGAGGTCGCCCGTTCGGCGCGCGTCGAACTCGGAGATCGGCAGGTGCAGGATCCGCGCCACGAGCTTGCGCCGAGACGAGTACACGACCGCCGTGCCGGTGCGCTGCAGCAGATAGTGCTGATAGCCGGAGATGACGGATGCCACGACCACCAGAATGACGACGCCCCAGACGAGCATCCCGAGCGGCTCGCCATGCTCGACGCGCCCGATCAGCAGGCCGACCAGCAGCGGCTGGGCGAGGGTCGCGGCCGCGCCGATGACGCTCAGGATCGCGACGATGACGAGCACGCGACGGTGCTCGAAGAGGAAGGGGAGCAGCTGCTTGAGGCTTGCGCGCGGACCCTCTTGAGGTGCGCGACGGCCCCGGCGTGAGGGTGCCTGGGTGGTGGACATGCGGGGTTCCCTGTCGTTCGTGGGGAAGGTGGGCGAATGCCCTACCTTCGACCGTACTTCTTGTGGACGGCCTGTCTGCTCACGGCCAGGGCGTCGGCGATCGCGACCCACGAATAGCCCTGAGTGCGCGCGCGGCGCACCTGCTCGGCCTCCGCGCGGGCGAGGTCGGCGTGCAGGGCGCGCAGCCGGCGCAGCTCGGCGAGCGGCTCACCGCTCTGGGCGCCGATCGCGGTGCGGATGTCGTCGCTCACGCGTCCTCCTGGAGTGAACGGATGCCGCGGCCCGCGGCATCCGGTTGTCAACCGTAGTTGACATCCCGCGAGCTGTCAACTCAGGT
>NZ_JBFUFC010000408.1:0-1041 GCF_056403635.1 Microbacterium sp. P2_F9
GCCGTGGGGAGGGCGGGTACATGCCCGCCATGGAGATGTAGCCGCCCAGCGGGATCGCCTTGAACCCGTATTCGGTCTCGCCCTTGCGCCGCGACCAGAGAGTCGGCCCGAAGCCGATCATGTACTGGCCGACCCGCACGCCGAACCGCTTGGCGGGGAGCAGGTGCCCGAGCTCGTGCAGCGCGATCGACACGGCAAGGCCCACGACCATGACGAGGATGCCGATGAGGAAGGCGATGGCAGTCACAGGGCAACCGTACCCGCGCTCACCTAGGAGTGGGCCGTGACCTTGCTCCCCGAGCCTGTGCAACCCCCATCCGAAACGACCGCCGGATGAGAGGATGGATGCGCCATGCCGACTGCCGACGCCGCCCCCTCGAATCTCCCGCCCGTCCTCCGACCGGAGCACCCGCCTGTCAGGTCGCTGCAGGACCTCGTGGCGCGCTTCGCCCAGTCCTCGCGCGGCGAGACGTCCGGCGTCGAGCTGAGCGGAATAACCCTCGCCACCGCCGACCTGCGCGCCGGCGAGGCGTTCGTCGCGATCAAGGGCGTCAACCGCCACGGTGCCGAGTTCGCTCCCGCCGCTGCGGCGAAGGGCGCGGTCGCGATCGTGACGGATGCCGAGGGCGCGGCCCTCGCCGAGGGCTCCGGGCTTCCCGTGGTCGTGGTGGAGAACCCGCGGGCCATGCTGGGCGAACTCTCCGCCTGGGTTTACGGCACCGGAGCGGAGGACGACCTCCCGATCCTGTTCGGCACGACCGGCACGAACGGCAAGACGAGCGTGTCGCACCTGCTCGAGGGAATCCTCGGCCAGCTCGGCGTCGTCACCGGCCTCTCCTCGACCGCCGAGCGCCACATCGCCGGCGACGTCATCGTGTCGCGGCTCACCACTCCCGAGGCCTCCGAATTCCACGCGCTCCTCGCCCTCATGCGCGAGCGCGGTGTCGAAGCCGTCGCCGTCGAGGTGAGCGCTCAGGCTCTCAGCCGGCACCGGGTCGACGGCCTCGTCTTCGACGTCGCCGGCTTCACCAACCTCACCCA
>NZ_JBFUFC010000409.1:0-1040 GCF_056403635.1 Microbacterium sp. P2_F9
GTGCACCCTCGCAGTGCACCAGCGGTCGCGCCGCCCCGTGAAGCCGACGCCGGCTCCTGTGGGCCGGCCGCCCCCCCGAGCGGCCGGAGTCTTCTACTGAGCCGGGGGCATCAGCACCGTGTCGATGAGGTACACGACCGCGTTGCCAGTCTGGACGCCGCCGCACAGGACTGYGGCGCCGTTGACCATCAGGCTGTCGCCGCTGCCGGTCACTTCGAGATCCGAGCCTTGGACGGTCGTGTGTGTGCCGACGATCGCGTCGGGCTCGATCTGTCCGGGAACCACGTGATACGTGAGGATCGTCGTCAGCGTGGCGGAGTCGGTCTTGAGCGCCTCGATCGTCGCGGGGTCGATCTTCGCGAACGCGTCATCGACCGGCGCGAAGACGGTGAACTCGCTGCCGTTGAGGGTGTCGACGAGGTTGACGTCGGGGTTGAGCTGTCCGCTCACCGCAGCCGTCAGCGTGGTCAGCATCGGATTGTTGGATGCCGCGACCGCGACGGGGTCCTGCGACATGCCCTCGATCGAGCCGGCGCCGTCCGGCACCGCGTCGGCGTAGGCCTGGCAGGCCGGCCCGACGAGGTTGGCGGCCGGATCCATCATGGTCTCCTCAGCCATCGGCGTCTCGGTCTGCTGCTGACTCGGGGCGGTGTCGTCCATCGACCCGGYCGTGGTCGCGGACGTGCACCCCGCCAATGCGATGACTGCCGCGAATGCAAGCGCCAGGCCTGCGGTGGCGTGAATCTTCCTGCTGTGCATGAGTTCCTCCGGTCTCGGAGCCCGCAGGGCGGACTCACGGTCACTCGTCCCGGCCAGCCGGGGCGGTGCGCCGCGGAAGCGGCGTACACAGGCTCTTCGGGGCCGGTCCTGGATCGGATTGGCGCGCTGCACACCGGTGCGTCGATGCAATCCGATTCACGCATCGAGGCGAACAACCCGCAGAAGCCGAGGAGCGAACCGGCGGGCGTGGAAGTGTACTCGTTCACCTTCGGGTGAGCGAGCCCGACAGGAATACCTAGGGGAGCGGTGGTGGGTAGGGC
>NZ_JBFUFC010000410.1:0-1020 GCF_056403635.1 Microbacterium sp. P2_F9
GGCGTGAGCGGGCACATCGATCGGAGCGGAGATGGGAGGGGGCGACATCGAGGTCGCTCCGGTTGCCGCGGCCGCGCGGGCCGCGCGACGCGAGCTCGGGACCGCCGGGGTGGCCTGATCGGGCGTCACCGCTGCGCCAGCGCCGTCGGTCGAGTTCGACGGGACCGCTCCCGTGCCGCGCGTGCGGGGGTCGGGCAGCTTGCCGAACAGATCCGCGAACGGATCATCGATGGGCGAATCGGGCATGGTCAGGCGAGCTCCTGGGCCGGAGGGACGGGTGTTCCGGGTGGGCGGCCGCTGTTCTTCTCGACATCGAGCGCCTGCTGAAGCAGGATCACGGCGGCGACCTGATCCACAATGCTACGAGAGTTTCGCTGAGATCTCCCCGAACCCCGCAATGCCGAGTGCGCGGTGACCGTGCTGAGACGCTCGTCGATGAGCCGGACGGGGAGTCCGGATGCCTCGGCCAGCGCCGCGGCGAACTCCCGCGCATCGGTGGTCGAGGGGGTGTCGCCGCCGCTCAGGCTGAGCGGGAGACCGACGATGAGCTCGATGGCGGAGTGTTCTGCCGAGAGCTCCACGATCCGCGCGACGGACCTCTCATCGCGCGCCACGGTCTCGACCGGGGTGGCCAGCATCCCGTCAGGGTCGGAGCGAGCCACCCCGACGCGGGCCTTGCCCACATCGATGCCGAGTCGCGATCCACGGCGGAACCCGGTCACGCGGCCTCGAGGGCGTCCTTCACAGCGGTCAATGCCGCCGGCAGGGCCGCGGCATCCGTTCCGCCACCCTGAGCGACGTCGTCGCGACCACCGCCACCGCCACCGAGGGCGACTGCCGCGGCCTTCGCGAGCACGCCCGCCTTCGCTCCGGCGGCACGCGCCGCCTCGTTGGTCGCGACCACGACGAGAGGCCGGCCGCCGACATCGGCGCCGAGCGCGACGATCGCCGCGTCGGAGCCGAGTCGATCGCGCACCTGGAGGGCGAGTGATCGCACGTCGTCGGCGGACGAGGCCACCC
>NZ_JBFUFC010000411.1:0-861 GCF_056403635.1 Microbacterium sp. P2_F9
GACTCACCCCGGCCACTCGGCGGGTGATCGAGCTGCTCTCCGCGGGCGGCGTGCACGTCGACCACGATCTGCTCGTCGAGGTGGCGGGCTTCGACGAGCAGGCCGTCGAGCGGGCTGTGCGCGAGGCAATCGCCGCCAACACGATCGTCGCCRAGACCGACGGCTACACCTTCCGCCATGCGCTCATTCAGGAGGCGGTGCACGAGGACCTGCTGCCGAGCCAGCGCGTCGCGCTGCATACCGCCTACGCCACGGCCATCCAAGGCCGAGTCGCCGCCGGGAATACATCGCTGGCCGCGAATCTCGCGGAGCACCGGCTCGCTGCTCGCGACATCGTCGGCGCTTTCGATGCCACCGTGATCGCCTTGCGTGATGCGCAGGCTGCACACGCGGTGTGGGCGTCCATCCGCATCGGCGAGCGGCTGCTCGAACTATGGTCCCAGGTCCCGAACGCCGCCGCCCGTGTCGACATCGCGGAACACCAGTTGTATCTCGGCATCCTGCGCGATCTGCGGGACATACACGATGCGGCGCGGACGATACGAGTCGCCCAGTTGACCCTCGACGTCTGCCCGAGCGACGACAGGCTGGCGCGCGCCGAAGTCCTTCAGAAGTTGAGCTGGGCCCTGATGGACTCAGGAGACGCGGACGAGGCGCTCGCGCGCGCGGAGGAGGCGATCGAGTGCCTCGCGACGGAAGTCGGGCCGGCCGCCGACGCGCTCCGCGCTATCGCCTTGACGCGCATCGCGGCGAATCCGCACTATCGCGGGGATCGGCTCGACCTGCTCGATCGTGCCGAGCAGCACGCCGTCGACGCGGGCGATGCCGAGGCTCTCGTGGCCGTTCTTCGCAGCCGCTGCG
>NZ_JBFUFC010000412.1:0-820 GCF_056403635.1 Microbacterium sp. P2_F9
GCTCACAACGGCGCCGGATTCGGCTGTCACGGGCGTGTGCGACCACCTGTTCAAAGTCTTGAACCAGGCCATCAGAAGAAGGGACTTGGTCGTACTGCTGAGTTTCATTTGTTGCAGCAAATCTCTCGAGGTCGTTGTGAGCGGCGGCACGAGTTCGTCATCGGAGACGGCCAGGAATTCATCGTGCAAAGCATCGGTGATCCCAACACGTCATGCGCTCCTCGTCGATTGCTTCGGCGCCTTGCTGAGGAGTTCAATGGCTCTGCCCACGCGGCTGAGGTATGACGAGCGGCTGAAGTTGCGCTCCCAGAATGCGCGGGTCGCGGCCCTTTCCGGAGCGCGCTCGAGCAGACCGAGAAGTTGCGGCAATATCGCCTCGTCGGGGCTGATCTCACGAACGAACACGCCATCCGCGTACCCTTCCATTCCACTCGCCCCGCAGAATGCGACTGGTGTGCCCACCTGCAGAGAGCCGACCAGGATCATGTGGCCCGCGGCCCGGCCTCGTGGGCGGAGGGGGAGGAAGGACACGTCCGATTGCGAGATCAACCCGCCGAATTGTTCTTGCGACACCCGCCCGAAGTGCTCCACTCGCGCCCGCCCGCGTTCGATCACGCGCGGTTCTTCACCAATCGCGGTCGTGAGCTCGATCGACTCGTTCGAGGCGAGTATTTCTGCTTCGAGCTGCTGAACGAGTTCTCGGTCGCGATCAGACGAGCCTCCGATGAAGATCCGCTTCACCCCGTCGGGTTCCCTCGCGGTGAGGGCGTAGGGGAAGTCATTGCCGTAAACGACCGACACTGCCCGTCCGCCGCCCGCG
>NZ_JBFUFC010000413.1:0-803 GCF_056403635.1 Microbacterium sp. P2_F9
CCGCAGCGTCGTGCGCACCGAGCTGCGCGAGGGGCACGCGGTCTTCGCCGCGGTCGACAGCGCCGCCGGCGCGCTCATCCAGGCGCTGCGCCGAGGCGACCGCCTGCGCGCCGAGCGCGGGCTCGAGAAGGCGCGCGGACTGCAGCCCCTCTTCGAGGAATGGCGTGTCGCGCTGGAGTCGGGCGCCGCGATCGCGCGCATCTCGCCGTTCCTGCGCCGCCAGCGCTTCGAGCTGCAGCGCCACGAGCGGATCCGCCGGTCGATGGATCTCGCCATCCGGAATCTGCGGGTCATCGCGCGCCGTGTGGTGTACCTCTGCGACGACGGGGTGGCCCGCCCCGTGGCGGCGGACGTGCTCGCCGACATCATGCGCGCCGCCGACGTGGTCGCGGGCTCGCTCGATGACATCGCGCTCGAGCCGATCGCGCGCGAGAGCCTGCTCTCGATCGCCGCACGCCTGGACCCGCGCACGATCATCCCCGACGCCGCCCTCGGCGATCAGGGCCTGATCGCGGCCCTCCGGCCGCTGGTCGTCGACCTTCTCACGGCGACCGGGATGCCGGATGCCGCGGCTCGCGCCGCCGTTCCGCGCATCTGAGGCGGCTCAGAGTCACGTCCCCGGCGCGACAGCCGCCCACGGCACCGTGACCTCGCCGAGGCGCCAGCGCGCGCGCTGAGGCAACGGCCATCCGGCCCCGGCCAGCGCGTCGAGCGTGGTCTGCCAGCGGTGCACCGGACCGAACGGCGAGACGACGGCGGCGCGGTCCCATTCGGTGTCCAGGTCTCGGAGGAAGGCATGGATC
>NZ_JBFUFC010000414.1:0-803 GCF_056403635.1 Microbacterium sp. P2_F9
GTTTGCGGCCCGTCGCGAAGGCATTCGGGGCGGGGTCATCGACCACGTAGAGCTTCGGCATCGGCGTGCCGGTGGCGATGCACAGGTTCTCGACGAGCCGGAAGTAGCGCGGGGCATCCTCCCGGCCGACTTCGACCGCGCCGCTCATCGCGAGCGCCTCTTTATCGGCGAAGAAGTACTGGAAGGCCGCGTAGCCCGCCGCGAAGATCAGGATGAACGCGGTCACCCACCAGTTGTTGCCCATGAGCCACCCGGCGAGAAGTCCGATGGCGCCCAGGAAGGCGACGAACGCGAGGAGGATGAACCAGGTGTTCCGCTTGTTGCGTGCGATCGCGGTGTACACGGATCAGTGCACGCTCAGAACTGCACGCGCGGCGGCTCCGAGATCGCGGCGCCGTCGACGACCTCGAAGAACTCCCGCTCGTCGAAGCCGAGGTTGCGCGCGAACAGGTTGTTCGGGAACACCTTGATCTTCGTGTTGAGCTCGCGCACGCCGCCGTTGTAGAACCGGCGCGATGCCTGGATCTTGTCTTCGGTGTCGACGACCGACTGCTGCAGCTGCAGGAAGTTCTGGCTCGCCTGGAGCTGCGGGTAGGCCTCCGCGACCGCGAACAGCGACTTGAGCGCCTGCTGCAGGTGGCCCTCGGCTACGCCCGCATCGGCGGGGCTCTTCGCGGTGAGTGTCTCCGCTCGCGCTCGCGTGACGTTCTCGAACACGGCCTTCTCATGCGCCGCGTAGCCCTTCACCGCCTCGATGAGGTTCGGGAGCAGATCGGCTCGGCGCTTGAGCTGGACGGTGATGT
>NZ_JBFUFC010000415.1:0-797 GCF_056403635.1 Microbacterium sp. P2_F9
CAGCCCCGCCTCCATCCGGGGATCGAGGCGGGGCCGCTCTACTGTCGGACTAGTGCTGCGCGAGGCGCCGCGAAGCGACCACGGTCTCGCCGGCGAGCAGCATCACCGCGGCCGCGAAGCCCAACGGCATCACGTCGCCGCCACCGGTGGCCGGCAGCATCGCGGATGGCGGTGTCGACCCTCCAGCCGGCGCGGGGCAGGCGTCATCCGTGAATGTGAACGTCCACTCCGTCACGGCACCGGCGGGGAACTCGTCGGCCTCGGAGACGAGCACAGCCGTGATGGTCACGGTGTCGCCGTCCTCGACGACCTCGTAGCGCACCGTCGCCGTGTCTGCCGGAACGGTGTATTCGTCATTCACCGTGCCGCAGACATCGACGAACGTCGGAGCTGCCGGAGCGGGGACGACCACCAGCGGGCACGCCTCGGGTCCACTGCGCTGGTCACCCAGCACGATCGTCCGTGTCGCGGATGTCGCGTCCTCGTTCACGTCCCACTTCGACTCATCCAGGCCGCCCAGCGTGAAGCCGGGCATCGCCTCGACGGTGAGCGTGACCTCGCCGTCCACCGAACGGTCGACGGTCACGAAGACGTTCTCGAACTCGTACAGCGCGACGTCGCCGAAGACGTCGGTGGGTTCACCGAGGAATCCGGTGGCGAACGTGCCCGGAGACGCGCATGTCGGCTCATCGGGTTCAGCGTTGAACAATGCCGGCACCGGGTACACGACCGGCCCGCACTGCTCCCCGGTCAGCTGGTCCAGGTCATCGAGCGCGGTGAACGATACCGGTGCGGAG
>NZ_JBFUFC010000416.1:0-789 GCF_056403635.1 Microbacterium sp. P2_F9
GCAGAAGCCGCCCCACTCGAAGACGACCCGGTCCACCTCCATCGCGCGGACGAGATCCGCGGGCTGGTACGGCCAGCCGATCCTGCTCCACAGGATCAGGTCGGCGCTCCGTGCGATCGTTGCGGTCGGGTCGAGGGCCACCGCGACGAGGTCTTCGACGGTCTCCACCACCCCCGCCGGCCTCCGCGCGTCGAGCAGCTGCGCGCGGATCGCGATCCGCCGCGCCTGGGCCGGCGAGAGCCGGAGCACCTAGAACGCGCCGCCCATCGTGCGGAGACGCTCGATCCGCTCCGGGAGCGGCGGGTGCGTCGCGAACATGCGGGCGATCGCGTTCGGCTTGAGCGGATCGGCGATCCACAGGTGCGCCATCGAGGTGTTCCCGCGGCGCAATGGCTGCCCGCTCTCCTGCAGCTTCGTCAGGGCGGAGGCGAGGCCCTCCGGGTCTCGCGTCGTCATGGCACTCGTGGCATCGGCGAGGTACTCCCGCTGCCGGGAGATCGCGGMCTGCACGGCGCCCGCGAGCAGGGGCGCCACGATCGCGGCGACGACCCCGAAGATGAGGAAGAACACCTGGGATTGCGAGTTGCCGCCGCGCCGCCCATAGAAGGCGACCCGCAGGAACATGTCGGCGAGGATGCCGACGGCCACGACGAGCCCGAACACCAGGAGTGAGACCCGGATGTCGTAGTTGCGGATGTGGCCGAGCTCGTGCCCGAGCACCCCATCCAGCTCCCGATCGGTCATGAGCTCGAAGAGGCCGGTCGTGACGGTGATCGACGCCTCCTCGGG
>NZ_JBFUFC010000417.1:0-783 GCF_056403635.1 Microbacterium sp. P2_F9
GGGCACCGCGCTCCACGCGTTCGTGTCGCCTCGACTCGCCGCCGACCTCGAGCCCTTCCGGGTCGGCGACCGCTAGTCCAGTTCGAGTTGCGGCACGCCAGGGGTGTCGAAGCCGTACACCCCGCCGAGGAACGCCAGTTCCTTCTCCAGTGCGTCTACGAGCGTCTCAGCGCGGCGGAAGCCGTGTCCCTCGCCGGTGTAGAGCACATACGCGTGCGGCACGCCGCCGGTCCGCAGCGCGTCGCGGATCGCCTCCGACTGCGACGGCGGCACCACGAGGTCGTCGGCCCCCTGCAGGAGCAGGATCGGCACCCGGAAGCGCTCGGAGTGGCTCAGCGGCGACCGTTCGAGGTAGACGGCCTCGGCGTCGGGCAGCGGACCGATGAGCCCGTCCAGATAGTGCGACTCGAAGTCGTGCGTGTCGGCCGCGAGCGCCCGCGCGTCGCCGACACCGTAGCGGGAGATCCCCGCCGCGAACACATCGGTCTGCACAAGGGCGGCGAGCACCGTCCAGCCCCCTGCGGAGCCGCCGGCGATGGTCAGGCGTGCGGGATCGACCCGGCCTTCCGCGATGAGACCTGCGGCGGCGGCCGCGACATCGTCGACGTCGACGACGCCCCACTGGCCGCGCAGCCGCTCCCGGTACTCGCGTCCGTACCCGGATGACCCGCCGTAGTTGACGTCCAGCACGCCGATTCCGCGGCTCGTGAAGAACGCGACTCGTCCGGATGCCGCGCCCGCGACGTGCGACGTCGGTCCGCCGTGCACCAGCAGCACATACGG
>NZ_JBFUFC010000418.1:0-727 GCF_056403635.1 Microbacterium sp. P2_F9
CCAACTACCTCACCGGTGCGCTGCTCATCCCGGAATCGCACGCCGTGCCGTTCCTGCAGGACGCGAAGAAGGACAAGGCGATCTCGATCGAGGACCTCCGTGACGCCTACTCGGTCTCGTACGAGACCGCCGCRCACCGCTTCACGAATCTCGCGACGGTGCAGCTCGGCATCCCGGTGCACTTCCTCAAGGTGCACGAGTCCGGCACGATCACGAAGGCGTACGAGAACGACGACGTGAACTTCCCGACCGATCGGCTCGGCTCCATCGAGGGACAGCTGTGCTGTCGCCGCTGGACGAGTCGCGCCATCTTCGACGTCGACGACCACTTCAACCCGTACTACCAGTACACCGACACGGGCAACGGCACCTACTGGTGCACGGCCCGGGTCGAGGCATCCAGCGAAGGCGCCCACTCGGTCAGCGTCGGAGTGCGCTTCGACGACACGCGCTGGTTCATCGGCCGCGACACTCCGAACCGCGGGGTGTCGAAGCACTCGGTCGAGGTGTGCTGCCGACGGCCGCCGGCCGACCTCGAAGAGGCGTGGCGCGACCAGTCCTGGCCGAACGTCCGCACACCGCGCACGCTGCTGGCGACGCTCCCCACGGGCGCGTTCCCGGGGGTCGACACGACCGACGTCTACGAGTTCCTCGAGGCGCACGCCCCGCGCTGAACGCCGGTTCAGCCCGCCCCGCGCCTCTCCTCCGCTCAGCGGAGGGGCAGGGC
>NZ_JBFUFC010000419.1:0-725 GCF_056403635.1 Microbacterium sp. P2_F9
CTTCCGTTCCATCCGAACCACAGCTCTCGCGCACCACGTTCCATCGCATCACCGTTCCTCCCCCTTGCACCACTCGGCGCCTAACGGCCTTGCACGAAAGCGAACGACCACCATGAAGCACTCGATCCGTAAATCCATCGCGGTCGCAGCTCTCGTTGCGGCCTCGGCCATCGCGCTGCCCACCGCAGCCTCAGCAGCAACCATCTACCCGGACGCACTCGCCTGCAGTGCCACGCCGACCACTCTCGCCCCCGGAGCGACCACCACGCTCACCTGCGAGGACGAGACGTTCGTACCGGGCGAGACCATCACGATCACCGTCGAAGGCGCCACCAGCTCCGACGTCGGCTTCGTGAAGTTCGCCACCACCGCGAGCGGTTCGGCGACGGCGACCTCCACCGGTGCCCTCGCGGCTACGCCGATCACGTTCCCCAGCACCGCTTCGGGCGTGTACAACATCACTGCAGTCTCTGAAGGATCCGCGGGAGGCACCGCTTCGGTGACCGTCGTCCCGCCGACCACCTCCGGCGGCGGCAGCCTGCCCGCGACCGGTATCGACAGCAACTCGCTCCTCGGCCTMTGGGTCGGCGGCGGCGCGCTGATCCTGGTCGGTGGCACCCTTGCCGTCGCGACCACGGTTCGCCGCAACCGCAAGCAGTCTGCCGGCATCTGATCCGCAGCAACAGCATGAAGGGAGCTCCTGGCCGGTTGGCCGGGGGCTCCCT
>NZ_JBFUFC010000420.1:0-712 GCF_056403635.1 Microbacterium sp. P2_F9
GCGCGTAGGCGAGCTTCGTGGCCGAATAGGCGATGATGCCGGCCGTGATCGGCGCGATGACCGCCGGCAGGATGATTTTGGACAGCACGACGCCGAAGTTGATCGCGGATGCGCTCACCCCGACGATCGTCGCGCCGATGAGCCCACCGAACAGCGCGTGCGACGAGCTCGACGGAAGTCCCAGCAGCCACGTGATCATGTTCCAGGTGATCGCGCCGATGAGGCCGGCGAAAATGACCGCGGGAAACGCTGAATGCGATATCTGGTCCTCGTTGATGATCCCGCCCGAGATCGTCTGGGCGACTTCGGTTGAGAGGAACGCACCGACCAGATTGAGGATCGCAGCGATCAGCACCGCGACTTTGGGCTTGAGCGCGCCGGTCGCGATCGGGGTCGCCATCGCATTGGCGGTGTCGTGAAACCCGTTCGTGAAATCGAAGAACAGTGCCAGTGCAATCACCAGCACGACCATCAGGGCTACGGTATCCACCGTTCGCTTTCCTTAGAGAAGAGGAGAGGGGGAGCCGACGAAATCGGCGATGCGAACGAACAGTTCTGCGGGGGTTCATGCTCCGTTAACCGAGCCACCAGGTATCCTCGCACATTCGGGCGAGATCGCAGAACGTTCCGGGCTCGCACTCGAATGCCTCGGCTAGCGTGGTGATGTGACCGCATCCGACGCCGCTGCCGCGGCATCCGCCCTCCCTCCCGT
>NZ_JBFUFC010000421.1:0-689 GCF_056403635.1 Microbacterium sp. P2_F9
CACCTGGATGAGGCGGCCGTTGTGCGCGACCGCCTGGCTGAGCTTGCCCATCGCGATCTTGCCCTCGGGCACGAGCACCGCGGCGGTGATCCCGGCGTGCGCCGCGTACGCGGCCGCCGATGCCGAGGTGTTGCCGGTGGAGGCGCAGATGACCGCCTTCGCACCGTGCTCGACCGCGCGCGACAGGGCGACGGTCATGCCGCGGTCCTTGAACGACCCGGTCGGGTTCATCCCCTCGAACTTGACCCAGACGTCGGCACCGGTGCGGCGCGACAGCGCGGGTGCCGGCAGCAGCGGGGTGCCGCCTTCGCCGAGGGTAACGACGGTCGAGGCATCCGTGACGCCCAGACGGTCGGCGTACTCGCGCAGGACTCCGCGCCAGACGTGTGCCATGTCAGTCTCCTTCTACGCGCAGGACCGAGACGACGCGCTCCACGACGCCGCTCGCGGCGAGACGGTCGACCGTCTCGCTCAGGTCCTGCTCCCGTGCCTTGTGGGTTCCGATGACGAGGCGGGCCGTTCCGGAGCCCTCCTCACCGTCGCCGATGACGGTCTGCTCGAKGGTCGCGATCGACACGCGGCCCTCGCTGAGGGTGCCCGCGACGGTCGCCAGCACGCCCGGCCGGTCGTCGACCTCGAGCGTGATCTGGTAGCGCGTCGTGACGCGGCCGATCTCGACGATCGGCAGG
>NZ_JBFUFC010000422.1:0-644 GCF_056403635.1 Microbacterium sp. P2_F9
ACGAGATGGTGCGCACCGGCTGGGAAGCCCGCCGCGCGGCGGGCGCGTAGCGGCTCAACGCGGGGCGGCGGCGCTCGCGCGCACGACGAGCCGGGCCGGGATGATCGTCATCCCGCGCGCCCCGTGCTCGATGCCGTGGACGAGCGCAGTGACCGCCGCCGCGCCGAGTTCGTCGAACTCCTGGCGCACGGTGGTGAGCGGCGGGCGGTAGTCCGCGGCATCCGCCACATCGTCGAAGCCGACGACGCTCACGTCGTCGGGCACCGCGCGGCCGGCCTCGGCGAGCGCCCGCAGCGCTCCGAGGGCCATCTGGTCGTTCGCGGCGAACAGCGCAGTGACCCCCGGGCGTCGGGCGAGCGCGGCGGCCGCCTGGAATCCGGATGCCRCTGTCCAGTCTCCGCGCAGAACTTCGGGCACCTCGGCGCCGGCCACCTGCAGCGCCTCGCGCCACCCGCGCTCGCGCTCGGCCGCCGCGAACGAGCCTGCCGGACCGGCGAGATGCCACACGGTCGCGTGCCCGAGGCTCAGCAGATGCGCGGTCGCCGCTGCGGCTCCGGCGGCGTGATCGGTCTGCACGACGGCGTAGCGGTCGTCGGCCGGAGAGTCCACGACGACGAGGGCGAGGCCCGCCGGCGCGCCGGCGC
>NZ_JBFUFC010000423.1:0-636 GCF_056403635.1 Microbacterium sp. P2_F9
AGCCTGGTCCACCCGGCGCGACGCCGCCGAAGGCACGGCCGCCGCGATCGCCGGGGCGCTCGCCGACGTGCGCGCCGCCTCGACGGCTGCCGGCGGCACGGTCCCCGACGCGGATGCGCTCGCCGCCGCGGCGCGGACCCTGGCCGCCCGGGAAGACCCCGAGCACGGCGGCTTCTGGGGCGGCGATCCGAACGCGCCGAAGTTCCCGGTCGCGACGGCGCTGCGGTTGCTGCAGACCCGGGCCGTGCGCGAGCGGGCGGAGGAGGCATCCGTCGTGGCAGACCGCGCGCTCGCCGCGATGGCGTCGTCCGAGCTGCGCGATCCGGTCGAAGGCGGGTTCTTCCGGTACGCCACGCGCCGCGACTGGAAGGTGCCGCACTTCGAGCGCATGCTCACCGACAACGCGCAGCTGCTCGAGGTGGCGGTTGATGCCGGAGACGCCGACACGGCGCGGGGCGTCGCCAGCTTCCTGCTCGGGGTGCTCAGGCGGCCGGGCGGTGGCTTCGGCGCCGCGCAGGACTCGGAATCGTGGATCGACGGTGCTCGCAGCGAGGGCGGGTACTACGCACGGGATGCCGCGGCACGGCGCGACCTCGAGCGCCCGGCGGTCGACGGCAAGGTGGTGACCGGCTGGAA
>NZ_JBFUFC010000424.1:0-585 GCF_056403635.1 Microbacterium sp. P2_F9
CGTCATCATCGCCGAGGACGTCGAGGGCGAGGCGCTTGCGACTCTCGTGCTCAACAAGATCCGCGACATCTTCAAGTCGGCCTCCGTCAAGGCTCCCGGCTTCGGCGATCGCCGCAAGGCGCAGCTGCAGGACATCGCGATCCTCACGGGTGGCCAGGTCATCAGCAGGGAGGTCGGCTTCAAGCTCGAGAACGCGACCCTGGACCTGCTCGGCCGTGCGCGCAAGGTCATCATCACGAAGGACGAGACCACGATCATCGAGGGTGCCGGCGACCCCGCGCTKCTCGAGGGTCGTGTGACCCAGATCCGTCGCGAGATCGAGAACACCGACAGCGACTACGACCGTGAGAAGCTCCAGGAGCGCCTCGCCAAGCTCGCTGGTGGCGTTGCCGTCATCAAGGCGGGTGCCGCGACCGAGGTCGAGCTCAAGGAGCGCAAGCACCGCATCGAGGACGCCGTTCGCAACGCGAAGGCGGCCGTCGAGGAGGGCATCGTCCCCGGTGGTGGCGTCGCGCTCATCCAGGCCGGCAAGAAGGCCCTCGCGGGCCTCGAGCTGACCGGTGACGAGGCGACCGGTGCCAACAT
>NZ_JBFUFC010000425.1:0-582 GCF_056403635.1 Microbacterium sp. P2_F9
GTCCTGGCCCGGGTGGCGCCGCAGGCTGAAGATCACCGTCGAGACCGCGACGCGCGTCGAGTCGCGGTCTGCGATCGCAGTCTCCGTGGGGAGCAGCTCGGTTCGAGTCATGGTGACCTTATCTGTTGATCCGATCTTATAGTCACCTCGACCAAAAGGCAAACCGCTTGCGCTCGCGCGCCCGGCCCGGATCGGTATGCTGGATCAGCAACTTAACAAAGGCCGCATGACGTGTGCGGGAGAGCCCCGACCTCGGTCGGGCACCGAAGGAGCAAGCCTCCCCGCCAATCTCTCAGGTCCGCGTACCGCAGACGTCCGGCCGCTCTGGAAAGCGATTTCGAGCGAGCGAAGCGAGCAAGAAATCGGGTTGAGTAGGCGCCCCGGCGCCGTATCGAAACCTCCCAGGCGAGACGACCGCTACGCGTCTCCATCTCGCCCTTGGAATCGAAAATCAACGCGATTCGCAAGCAAAATCGAAATCCGCCGACGGTGAAAGCCGCGGCATCCGTCCTTCGACGCGATGCCCGGTGAAACTCTCAGGCCGATGACAGAGGGGGAGTTCAACAGGAGCCGTCCGGCGAC
>NZ_JBFUFC010000426.1:0-568 GCF_056403635.1 Microbacterium sp. P2_F9
CCCCGAGGCTTATCGCAGATTGCTACGTCCTTCTTCGGCTCCAGATGCCAAGGCATCCACCGTTTGCTCTTAAAGATTTGAAAATCACATGAGTTCGTCTCGTTCGGCCCGAACCCTAAGGTCCGGTTTGAAATTGACTAATGATCTTTAAGATCATCAATATGAAATGACCACGCTCATCACCCCACCAGCCGAAGCCGGTGAGGAAGATTCACGAAAGTCATCTCAAAGATGCTCGCGTCCACTGTGTAGTTCTCAAAGTACGGGCGGTACCTCCCCCACCTGCCAGCAGCGCCGGCAAACAAGAAAAGGTCCAGAGGTTTCGTCAGGCCCAACCTTCCGGTCGAGCACATCCGGTCCCTCAGGACCCAACAGCGTGCATGTACGAGACCCGACGCCCCCCACGTTTCCAGCTGCAAGCAGCGTACTAAGTGTGAAACCTCATCCCTCGCACCTTGTCAATTGTTCCACCCATGAGCTACCAGTCGAGAACGTGTGTCTCGAATCTGGCGCCTGGACACCCTCAAGAGGATGCCAGATGCTCCTTAGAAAGGAGGTGATCCAGCCG
>NZ_JBFUFC010000427.1:0-530 GCF_056403635.1 Microbacterium sp. P2_F9
GTGTACCCCTTCGAGGAGGCTCAGGCTGCCGCGGCGGCGAGCGCCGTGCCCGGTCGCGCGGGGAAGATCCTGCTGCGCTTCTGAGGTCGCGGGGTCCTGACGTTCCGCGGGGTCTTGACGCGCGCGGACCCTGAGAGGAAACTGCGCAGCGAGGGGTGCTCCGGTGGGAGCATGCGACTTCGGGGGAAGCCGCTCAGGCGATGGCGCCAGTGCGTTGCGCGCCAGGCCGATGCCTCGGCATCAGTCGACGCAAAGGCGGCACTCCTCATGCGCAATTCGATTCGGCCATCCAGTCAGCGCACGCGACTGCTCAGCGCAGGAACGACGATTGTCGCGGCGCTCGCGTTGGTGGGCCTGTCGGTCTCGCCGGCCGCCGCAGCAGGACACGGACCCACGATCACGACGAACAGCGGTGATTACTCGTTCGAATCGTGGTACTGCGGTTATCCGATGCAGGTGGAGGGCCACTTCACGAGCAAGGTGCGGGAGCGGCAGCGTCCGTATGACGGGGATCCGCTGCGCATCGAGAC
>NZ_JBFUFC010000428.1:0-527 GCF_056403635.1 Microbacterium sp. P2_F9
GATTCAGGGTCATCGTGCGCCTTCCTGGGCAGTGCTCATCTGGTCGCCGCGGCGAGTCGTGCCGAGGCCGTCGCCATGTGGATCGCCATTGCCGACGCCGCGCCATCCTCATCGCGCGCGGCGACCGCCGCGTAGACCGCGGCGTGCTCGTCGATCGCCTTCTGGGCTCCGGCCACGTCTTCGACGGCGCGATCCGCGTACACCTGCAGCAGCGAACGGACGACATGCAGGAGGTCGATCAGCACCGCGTTGCCGGCGGCCGCCGCCAGCGCATGGTGGAATTCGAGGTCGGCCCGCGCGAACGGCTTGAGATCGCCGACGGTCGTGCGCATCCGCTCCAGCTGCTTGCCGACGACGGCGAGGGATGCCTGGTCCCCCCGCGATGCGGCGAGTCGGGCGACGAAGATCTCCAGGCCGGAGCGCAGCTCCAGCAGCTCGGCGGTGTTGCGCTCGCCGATGAGCAGCCCCCAGCGCAGGGTCTGCGGCAGGAGTTCGCTGGCCGTGCCCCGCAGGTAGGTGCCCGAGCC
>NZ_JBFUFC010000429.1:0-521 GCF_056403635.1 Microbacterium sp. P2_F9
GGGGAGCGGTGGTGGGTAGGGCATGCTGGGGGACGTGGTGATCGATGGCGTGGACGTGCCCGAGGACGGCACCGAGCAGGTCGATCATGTCGGCGCCCTCCTCGTGCGCGTCGCCGGTGGCGACCAGAGTGCTTTCGCGGACCTCTACGACATGCTCTCGCCGCGCGTCTTCGGCCTGATCCTCCGGGTGCTCATCGACCGCGCCCAGAGCGAGGAGGTGCTGCAGGAGGTCTTCCTCGAGCTGTGGCAATCCGCCGGGCGCTTCGCTCCGAACAAAGGTCAGGGCAGATCGTGGGTCTTCATGATCGCGCATCGCCGGGCGGTCGACCGCGTGCGGGCGGCGCAGGCGAGCGCCGACCGTGATGTTCGCATCGGCTCCCGCGATCTCGACATCGCACACGACGAGGTTGCCGAGCAGGTGGAGTTGAAGATCGAAGGAACGCGCGTGGTGGGCGCGGTGGCCACCCTCCCGGCCATCCAGCGCGAGGCGATCACGCTCGCCTACTACGGCGGATACAGTC
>NZ_JBFUFC010000430.1:0-516 GCF_056403635.1 Microbacterium sp. P2_F9
CAACAGGCCGGCAAGGAGCGGCGTGACCGCCGCGAACAGGGCCGCCGGAAGCCAGATCGCGCCGGGCGCACGGCGCGCCCGCTCACTCTTGCCGCCGAACCAGCGCGTCACCGCGGCGACGATGAGCGCCGCCGGCGCCGCCTTGGCCGTGACATAGCCCGCTGCCCAGCCGGCGACCGAGAGATCCCACGACATCACCAGGCACGCGGCAGCCTGCGCGAGCAGCACGGCGAGCACCACTCCGGCAACGAGCGTCCAGTACCGGTCGCCCGCTCGGACGGCCACCCACCAGACGACGCCCAGTAGGACGGGCAGGTACACCACGTAGGGCGCGAACTGCCAGATGCCGGCAGCGAGCGTCGGAATCGCCCCGGACCAGCCGACGAGGGCCAGCAGTCCGGTGGGGTCGGCGATCGCCTGGATCAGGACCAGGACCAGCATGGTGCCGAGCGCGACGGCAGGGCGGCGGACGGACTTCATGACACTCCATCGTGACAAGGTGCGGGGGGCCAGCAC
>NZ_JBFUFC010000431.1:0-509 GCF_056403635.1 Microbacterium sp. P2_F9
CCGAACGGCTCCCCCGGCGCGACCTCGAACGACAGCGCGACCTCGAACGACAGTCCGTCGACCGCGAGGAAATCGGGCTTGCCCTTGACCTTGTAGGCCTTGACGAGGTTCTTGGCTTCGATCACGGGGGCAGGCACCGAACAACCCTAACCCCGCCCTCCGACGTGCAAAGGGCGAGGGTCGTCAACCTGAGTTGACAGCTCGCGGGATGTCAACTACGGGTGACAACCGGATGCCGCGGGCCGCGGCATCCGTTCACTCCAGGAGGACGCGTGAGCGACGACATCCGCACCGCGATCGGCGCCCAGAGCGGTGAGCCGCTCGCCGAGCWGCCCGAACGACTCCCCCGGCGCGACCTCGAACGACAGTCCGTCGACCGCGAGGAAATCGGGCTTGCCCTTGACCTTGTAGGCCTTGACGAGGTTCTTGGCTTCGATCACGGGGGCAGGCACCGAACAACCCTAACCCCGCCCTCCGACGTGCAAAGGGCGAGGGTCGTCAACCTGAGT